>JAGHAW010000077.1 GCA_021161305.1 Sulfurimonas sp. | reverse complement strand
CTTCCTGGTCGTGATGAGTTACTTGCTATGCTTGCTGCTACTTGGATGGCACCTGTTGCAAACTTTACAATCGGACTTAACGCTCTTAAAGAGAAAAAAGAAGAAGAAGCAGCAGCTTAATTATTGGCTAAGCTTTTAACAAACTAGAGAATTTAAATTCTCTTAAAATATTATAAACAAGGAGCCAAAATGGCTATTTCTAAAGAAGACGTATTAGAGTATATCTCAAACCTATCTGTACTTGAGCTTTCTGAGCTTGTAAAAGAGTTTGAAGAAAAATTTGGTGTATCTGCACAACCTGTTGCTGTAGCTGGTGGAGCTGTTGCTGGTGAAGCTGTTGCTGAGAAAACTGAATTTGATGTAGTATTAACTGATATTGGTGCTAAAAAAATTGCTGTTATTAAAGCTGTTCGTGCTTTAACTGGTTTAGGACTTAAAGAAGCTAAAGAAGCTTGTGAAGGTTTACCATCTACAATCAAAGAGGGCGTAGATAAAGATGCTGCTGAAGAAGCTAAAGCTGCTTTAGAAGAAGCTGGTGCAGTAGTAGAAGTTAAGTAGTTTTTAACTTAAATTGAGGAGAGGGCTTGCCCCTCCTTTTTCTTGGGCGCTTTTACAAAGAGATTTTGTTCTCTTGGTAAAAGTGCCCTTATGTCGTTTATAAGCACTGTAAAAATCGAGCTTATTTGAAAGCTCAAAATCTATCTAAGGACGCTTAGATATGATATGCTTAATTTTAATATTAAGCCCCTAATTAACAACTCATCGAGGTAGCCTATGTTAAACACTTTATACTCCGGAAACCGTCTTCGTGTAGATTTCTCTAAAACCCCTCAACAGATAGAAGTACCAAATTTACTGCAACTGCAACAAAACTCTTATGACAAATTTTTAATGTTGGAAGATAAAGATAGAACTGATAGTGGAATTGAAAATGTATTTCAATCAGTCTTTCCTATTCATGATGTTCAAAATAGATTGACTATTGAGTATATTGGCAGTGAGGTTGGAAAACCAAAATACACCGTTAGAGAGTGTATGGAGCGTGGTCTTACTTATGCAGTAAGTCTAAGAATGAAAACTCGTCTTATTCTTTGGGATAGAGATGAAAACACTAAAGAGAAACTTGGTGTAAAAGATATTAAAGAACAGAGTATATTTGTTCGTGATATTCCACTAATGACAGATAGAACTTCTTTTATTATTAATGGTGTTGAGAGAGTAGTTGTAAATCAGCTTCACAGATCACCAGGTGTAATCTTTAAAGAAGAGCAATCAACTACAGCAGGTAATAAACTGATATATACAGGCCAGATTATTCCAGATCGTGGTTCGTGGTTATATTTTGAGTATGATCCAAAAGATATTTTATATATGAGAATTAACAAGCGTCGTAAAGTTCCTGTAACTATTATGTTTCGTGCCTTGGGTTACTCAAAACAAGATATTTTAAAACTTTTTTACCCAATTCAGACGATTAAATTAGATGAAAATAGATTCTCTATGAATTTTAATCCATCGGATTATTCTTCTAGATTGAGTTATGATTTAGTTGATATGAATGGAGAGGTTTTACTAGCTTCCGGTAAGAGACTTTCACTTAAAAAAGCACAAAAATTTATTGATGATGGTCTTAAAGAGGTTGAGTATCCACTTGATGTTTTATTAGAGCGTTATCTTGCAGAGTCAATTATTGATCCCCAAACTGGTGAAATTCTTTTTGATACTATGACTCATATTGATGAGACAAAATTGAAGAAGATGGCTGAAATTGGTGTAACTGAATTTAAAATAGCGAATGATTTAGCTGATGGTGTTGATAGTTCGGTTATCAATGCATTTAATGCTGATGCTGATTCACTTAAACTACTTAAGCAAACTGAAGAGATTGAAGATGAGAATGATCTCTCTGCGATTCGTATCTATAAAGTTATGAGACCAGGTGAGCCAGTTACCAAAGAGGCTGCAAAAACTTTTGTTAACCAACTTTTCTTTGATCCAGAGAGATATGACTTAACAAAAGTTGGTCGTATGAAAATGAATCATAAACTAGGTTTAACTATACCTGAATATATAACTGTTTTAACTCATGAAGATATTATTAACTCTGTTAAGTATGTAATTAAAGTTAAAAATGGTCAGGGTCATATTGATGATAGAGATCACTTAGGTAATCGTCGTATTCGTTCTATTGGTGAACTTTTAGGTAATGAGTTACACAATGGTCTTATTAAAATGCAAAAAGCAATTCGTGATAAATTATCTACTATGAGTGGACCTATGGCAGAACTTATGCCTCATGATTTAATCAACTCTAAGATGATTACTTCAACTATTATGGAGTTTTTCTCTGGTGGACAACTTTCTCAGTTTATGGATCAAACAAATCCTTTATCAGAAGTTACTCACAAGCGTCGTTTATCGGCTCTTGGTGAAGGTGGTCTTGTTAAAGAGCGTGCCGGTTTTGAAGTGCGTGATGTTCACCCAACTCACTATGGTCGTATCTGTCCGGTTGAGACTCCAGAGGGTCAAAATATTGGTCTAATCAATACTTTGGCAACTTATTCAAAAGTAAATGAGCATGGATTTATTGAAGCTCCGTATAAAGTAATGAAAGATGGGAAAATTACTAATGAAGTAATCTATCTTACTGCTACTCAAGAAGAGGGTGTGAAAATTGCAGCTGCTTCAAATAAGTTAGATAAAGATGGTCAATTTGTAGAAAATATTGTTGCAATTAGACAAGATGGAGAGATATTGCATCGTCCATCTACAGAGTGTGAATATGCTGACCTCTCTTCTCATATGGTTGTCGGTGTTGCAGCTTCACTTATTCCATTTTTAGAACACGATGATGCCAACCGTGCACTTATGGGTTCAAATATGCAGCGTCAAGCTGTACCTCTTTTAAGACCATACTCCAATGGTTGGAACCGGTGTTGAAAAACTTGTTGCTCGTGATGCTTGGGAGTGTGTAAAAGCTAAACGATCTGGTGTTATTGAAAAGGTAGATGGTAAACATATCTATGTTATGGGTAGTGATGATGGTGAAATCTATATAGATTACTATCCATTACAGAAGAATCTTCGTACCAATCAAAATACTTCTTTTGCACAAAAACCAATTGTAAATGTTGGAGATAGAGTTGAAAAAGATCAAATTATTGCAGATGGTCCAAATATGGATCAAGGTGAATTAGCACTTGGTGTTAATGCAATGGTTGCTTTTATGCCATGGAATGGTTATAACTTTGAGGATGCTATTGTAATTAGTGAGAGACTTATTCGTAAAGATGCTTTTACATCTGTTCATATCTATGAGAAAGAAGTTGAAGCTCGTGAACTTAAGCATGGTGTTGAAGAGATTACTCGTGATATTCCAAATGTTCGTGATGATGAGTTAGCTCACCTTGATGAGTCTGGAATAGTTAAAATTGGTACTCACGTAAGTGGTGGTAT
>JAGHAW010000104.1 GCA_021161305.1 Sulfurimonas sp. | reverse complement strand
AAAAGATTCAAACGGGAAGAAAATTTTTTTAGTTCTCTTTTGGCAGCGGTTTTTTTTATATTGTATGTGGTGTTTAACTTTTTGGTATTAGATGAGCAGATTTTAGAACCTGCTCATTTACAGCGTTTATATTTTATTATTCCTCTTTTTTTACTTCTGTCTATACTTTCATATAAGCAAGAAAATCAAGAATTAGCGTCTATTGGGTTAATAGTTATACCTATTATTATAGCTGTTAGCAGTATGATAGTAAGTTCAAAGTCAGATAACTTTACTTTCTATTTAGCAGAGATGAATATAATGATTTTTTGGGTTTTTATAGTTTCTGGATTAAGATTTAAACAAGCTTTTTTAACAGCATTGGCACTACTTTTTATAACAGTATATAGTGTTTTAATATATCATTCACTTTATGAACCGTTTTTTTATATGCATCTTTTTTTGATGTTTGTTTTATTTGCTCTTAGTATGCTAGAGGCATATTTTATAGAACAAACAACTCTTAAGTTTTGTTTACAAACTAAAAAAAATCAAGAACTTTCTATGACGGATGAGTTAACGGAATTTTCAAGCAGGTCAAAGTTTGATTTTATCATAAAAAATGAACTTGAAAGAAGTAGACGGTATAAGTATCACTTTGGTTTGCTTATTATTGAGATAGATAATTTTAGGGCTATATATAAAAAGTTTGGTAAGCAGGTTAGAGATGATTTATTGGTAGTTGTGTCTTCTTTGATTAACGAGCAGGTTCGTTCAACGGATATGGAGATTCGTTGGAGTGAGGATGAGTTTGTTATAGTCTGTTTAGAACTAGATATAAAGCAGTTACAAACGATAGGTTATAGTATTTTAAAAAGTATGAGAGAGTATGATTTTGGTAGGCTTGGTCAAGTTACACTTAGTGTAGGAGCCACTATCAATAGAGTTCCTGATAATGATATATCAATTGTAAATAGGGTAAAACAAGCACTCTTAAAAGCTAAACAAGATGGTGGAGCCTGTGTAAAAAGTATATAACAACTTTTTTTCAGTCACTCCTTAAGATACTTTTTGTATAATCATTTTAGTTAAATTAAAGCTAAATAATAGACTTCTTGCATAACCTAGATTCCGTGCTTGACACGGAATCTAGGTTTTGAAGTTATGCAAGAAATATAATAAATAAAATTAAGGGTATAGCAATGGATTGGGGTAAGGTAATATATGTGTTTTTCTCATTAATGAGTCTGACATCAATTGCAGGTTTTTTATATGAGCATACTTCTGTTGCACTTTTTGTTGCAGGTAGTTTAAATCTTGTTTCTACATTTTTGAAAATTGGTGTTAGAAATTTACTTTCAGCTGAACTATTGGCTTCCTCTTTGGTGGCTGATTTACATCTTATACCAGCTTTTATATATGTAGAGATTGTTGGCAATATGGAATGGGCTATCGCTTTAGCAATAGGTGCACTAATTGCAAATATTTTTTCTATAGGGCTTATATATATAGAAAGCTCCAAAACGCATGATGAATACTAGGGGATATATTGGAATATAATTCGCAAACTATAGAAAAAAAGTGGCAAAATTATTGGAAAGAACGAAAAAGTTTTGAGCCAAGTGAAGATTTTACTAAAGAAAAAAAATATATTTTAAGTATGTTTCCATTTCCAAGTGGACGGCTTCATATGGGGCATGTGAGAAATTATTCAATTAGTGACGCTTTTGCTCGTTACCATAGACAGCAGGGTAAAAATGTTTTACATCCTATCGGTTTTGACAGTTTTGGTATGCCTGCTGAAAATGCAGCTATTAAAAACGGTTCACATCCAAAGGGTTGGACCTATGACAATATAGACTATATGAAAAATGAGTTTTACTCTCTTGGTTTTTCATTTTCTCGTGATAGAGAGATGGCTACAAGTGATGAACTTTATACCAAGTTTGAACAAGCGTTTATTATTGATATGTTTGAAAAAGGTCTGCTTTACCGTGAAAAAGGTTTCTTAAACTGGTGTCCGCATGATCAGACTGTTTTGGCAAATGAACAAGTTATAGATGGATGCTGTTGGAGATGTGGTACTTCGATAGTGAAAAAAGAGATGAACCAATACTACTTTAAAATTACTAAGTATAGCGATGAACTTCTGAATGATTTGAAAAAGTTAGAGGGTGGTTGGCCTAAACAAGTTTTAACTATGCAAGAGAATTGGATAGGTAAGTCAAACGGTTTGGAATTTGACCTATTTTTTGATGAAGAGTCAAGGGCTAAGCTTTTAAATAAGTTTGAATCTTTTGATGTATTTACAACTCGTCCTGACACTATTTACGGTGTGAGTTATACCGCTCTTGCTCCTGAACATGAGATAGTTGATTTTATGTTTGAAAACAACCTTTTAAGTGAGCATATCAAAACTCAAATTGATGTGATGAAGAACACTTCATCTATCGACAGACAAAAAGAGAAATCAGGGGTTTCATTAGATTTAAATGTAATTCATCCACTAACAGGTAAGAAGATTCCAGTTTGGATTGCTAACTTTGTTCTTACAGATTATGGTTCAGGTGCTGTTATGGCTGTTCCTGCTCATGATGATAGAGATTATGATTTTGCTAAAAAATATGATTTGCCTATAACTGCAGTTATAAAACCGTTTGATGGTGAGTTGGAAGAAGGTAAGGCTTATATAGAAGTTGGAGAACTTTTTAATTCTGGTGAATTTAATGGAATGAACTCTAAAAAATCTCAATACAATATCATCAAGTATTTTGAAGAAAACAGCATTGGTAAAAAGACTACTAACTATAAACTAAAAGATTGGGGTGTGAGCCGTCAGAGATATTGGGGTGCTCCTATCCCTTTTGTTCACTGTAAAGATTGTGGTTTAGTAATGGAGAAAAAAGAAAATCTTCCTATCGCTTTGCCGAATGATGTTGAGATAACAGGAGAGGGAAATCCTCTGGATAATCATCCAACTTGGAAATATTGCAAATGCCCTTCATGTGGAAGAGATGCAGTTCGTGAGACTGATACTATGGATACTTTTGTTCAGTCATCTTGGTATTTTTTAAGATTTTGTGCATCACCTGAAAATTGGGAAAAAGAAGCTTTTTCAAAAGAGCAGATTGCTTACTGGATGGGAGTTGATCATTATATTGGCGGGATTGAACATGCCATACTTCATCTTCTGTATGCTAGATTTTTTACAAAAGTTTTTCGTGATTTAGGTTACATAGATTTTGATGAGCCTTTTGATAAACTTCTTACTCAAGGGATGGTGCTAAAAGATGGTGCTAAGATGAGTAAGTCTAAGGGAAATACTGTTGACCCTGATGCTATCATCGCTAAATATGGTGCTGATACTGCAAGACTTTTTATACTTTTTGCGGCTCCGCCAACACAAGAGTTAGAGTGGAACGATTCTGCTGTTGAAGGTTCTTTTAGATTTATAAAAAGATTTTTTGAAAGAAGTTCAAATGTTGTTAAAAGTAATGTGATTCCAATGATTGAACATGCTTCACTAACAAAAGATGAAAAGTTTGCTAGAAAGAAAGTCTATGAAGCTCTAAAAAGAGCAAATGATGTTTATGAAGAGAGATATACTTTTAATACAATGATAGCCGGTGTTATGGAAGCAATGAATGCTTTAAACTCTCAAAGCAGCACTGATGTTTGGAGTGAGGGTTATTGGATTCTTGCATCTATTATGGAACCTGTTATTCCACATATTTGTTGGGAAATTAGCAGTGAATATTTCTCATTAAATAACTTAGCTCCTCAAAAAATCCTAGAAGAGGTTTTTGTAGAAGATTCTATCACTCTTGGTGTTTCTGTAAACGGAAAAAGAAGAGCTGAAATCGAAGTAGCAATAGATGAACCAAAGGAGAATATCATTGTTCTTGCAAAGGAAAGTGTAGCTAAATGGTTAGAAGATAAAACCATAGTTAAAGAGATAGTTGTTCCTAAAAAGTTAGTAAACTTGGTTATTAAAGGTTAGTTGTGAAAACAATTCTACATGCTATACTTTTAATAAACCTGCTTGTTTTATTTAGTGCATGTGGGTATAAACCAAGTGCTAAATACTCTCGCGTAGTTGTTGGAGATAAGATAAGTACAACAGTTGTAATCTCTGCACAAGACCCAGAAAATACAGTAATAATTAAAGATGCTATAGATGAAGCTATTGTTGAAGTTTTTCATGCCTCTTTAACCTCCCGAGTTTTATCAGAAACACACTTAGAACTAAGTATTTCAGATCCATCATATCTACCTACTCAATACAATAGTGATGGTTATATCATTGGTTATAGAACAACTATAATTTTAAGTATAGTTAAGTATCATAATGGTTTAAGTAAAGAGTATAGTGAAAAAGGAACATACGATTTTTTTATTTTTCCAATTGTTTTTTTTAGTACCAGGGAGGATTTAGAATTTTTT
>JAGHAW010000152.1 GCA_021161305.1 Sulfurimonas sp. | reverse complement strand
TATTGGTGCCTGGCTGATTCTCTTTTTAGTCTGGAGTGGAAGATATGGGAAAATTTTGATTTTTGGAAGTAAAAGTTACAGACCACAAATAACTTCACACTCAATGAGAAGATAAGCTATAAGATGTGAGGCAAAATCTTGAAGTTGCACTTATTGTGCTTCAAGAGATTTTAACGAAGCAGATTGTAGCTTATCTTCTCACCCTACGGGCAACATTTAAAAGAATTATCTTCTGCGTTGAACTTCACTTAACGATACTAGTATCGCCAAGTAAAGTTCGCCTTGAATCTAAACCTTTTAAATGTTGTTGAGTGTGAAGTTATTTATGGTCTGTAACTTTTACTTCCAAAAATCAAAATTTTCCCATATCTTCCACTCCAGACTAAAAAGAGAATCAGCCAAGCACCAAAAGAGATGTCAAATAAAAAGTCTGCTCCCCAGCCGAAGGCTACATTTAGACTAAACACAGAGCGTAAAACCACAACAATTTGAACAAACCAAAATATATTTGTAGCCAATTTGTCGGCATCTGGACTCTGCCCTGAATGTCCGAGTGTAACTCTTGTGCCAAAACCTATAAGTATCGTTGTTAAAAAACCTATGGCTAGTAGATGGATGTTTAAAAAGTAAAAACTTGTATCTAAAAATAGTTCGGCAGTTAAGCTTAGTGCAGAGAGAAAAAAAGCAGTAGGCAACCAAAAAAGAGATAAGTGAAGTACCCAAAGAATAGAAGGAGAGTTAAAGATAGGAAGCTCCCATCTTCTAAATTCTATAAGCATATAAGCTCCAAGAAGCATATCTATAACTATTTGGGCCATTTTAAAATCTATAGTGCTAAATATAGTTTTTAAGATAAAAAGAACAAAGATAATTTTTACAAAGTTTTCATTTTTTGCAGTAAATGAGTGCGAGAAAAATGGAACCATTCTCTGTGCTACACTAAAGGTTAAAAATATCAGGTAGAGATAAAAAGAGATATTGGTAGCAAGACTAAGAAGATCGATTTCTAAACCTATATAGTAGTTAAGCTCAATGCCGAGAAAAAGCAGATGACCCAAAAGACCAAAGTAGTTAGCAACTAAAATCCAAAAGGCATCTTTTTTATCATCTATATGACCATTTATATAAATATCTCGTAATTTTAAAACTATAAAAACTTGAGATAAAAATAGTATAATCATTCCTGTAAACATAAGAGTGTGATTTAGAAATGAACCAACTAAAAACAGAAGAGAACCAGTTACGCAGAAGTAAAATAGATTTACATAATATTTTTTGTCTATTACCTCTGATTGGCAAAACCGAGGAAAGGTTGTAAATAAAAAACCTGCAAAAACATATGTAAAAACCAAAAAAACTAAAGAGTAAACATGAAAGTTTAAACTCTGGGTTTGTAGTGTACATATACCTTTATAGCTAAGTGCAAAAACCAACATCATAATGATAGCATTGACGATTCCCAAAATAAAAAATGGTTGGTGGGGTTGTGATAAAAAGTAGTTTGATTTTTGTTCTTCGTTTGTGACTGTCATAGCATAAATTCCATATCTAATTTTTTTGCATATGCACCTAGCATAGCTCTTTCAAAGTCGTTATTTGTTGAGTATTCATAACCTAGAGTATCTTTCCAAATTTCAGGGTCTTCCATACATAAATAGAAAAAAACATCTTTGTGCCAAGGAGCAAAGCTATCGTAAGCATGTTTAAACATCTCTACCTTTATGGCATGTGGATATGAACTTTTTCCACTGGCATCTTCAAACGGCATTTGAGTGATTTTACTTCTAAATTCCCTCTCTCTCAATTGTTTTATAACAGGTTTGATAAAAGTGAGTGTACCAATGCTGATAAGTGCTACCTCTTTGGCACTGAATGTTTGTAAAAGTTTTTCATAGACCTTTTTATAATCATCAAGGTAATTTTCATACTCCACTATCGGATGAAAATGAAAACCGACTTTCACACCTTTGTCTGCTACTTTTCTGGCTGCATCTATGCGTTTGTCAAGTGAGGCAGTAAGGTGTTCTTCATTCTTTATAATGGTTGGGGTGTTGAGTGACCAAGTACAGATGATGTTTTTTGGAACACTGTTTTCAAGCAGATATTTTATGTTATCTGATTTTGTTTTAAATTCTAAAATAACATTCGGATTTGTTCTTGCAAACTCAAAGAGAGCTTCTAAAACACCTTCACGATTCCCAAACATAAGAGAGTCTGAACTTTGCCCTGTTCCTATGTGATAGGTTCTGTTTTTGTCAAGTTTTAGATTTAGTAGCTTCTCTTTAAAGCTACTGTCAAAAGTGATGGTATTTTGGTTATAAAAGCTCTGAATCGAGCAGTAGGAGCAGTCAAAACCACAACTTTCAACTGCGTCAAGCGTTAAGAGATTACAACATCTTGTTTTTTCACTAGCAACAGGACAAAGCCCAAGACCAAACCCATCTTTATTCTCTGTTTTAAAAGTATATTTTTGCTCCGTAGGAATGTTTTTAAGTTCAAAGTTTTCATAAGAGTTTGGAGTGGAGCGAATATCTTCATAAGCTTTACGAAGTCTGGCAAAAACAACTCTTTTCTGAGTATGTTCTGGAAATATATCTACGATACTCTTCTCATTCCACATGCCAAAGTCACGAGCCATATCAACTATCTGTTTTATCTCTTGATGTGAGAATTTGAGTTCGAGAGACTTTAGTTTTATGAACTTCTGCTCGGCAGGTGGGAGTTTAGAGTAAAATGTATTGTTAATCGAGTTATTAAATTTATCTATATATGAATTCATAATGGAATTCTATCTAAAATAGACTTTTACTTTATTTTGGATAAACTTATAGAAGAGGAGGAAAAGATGATATTTAATATAGTATTTTTTATTACAGCTTCAACTTATTGGTATATGACTGGTCATTATCTCCCTGCCATAATTGGCTATGTGGTGCTTTTAATGTTTAGTGAGAAACTTACTTTTCATACTATGCTTGTGGCTAGTATAGGGATAAGTAGTATTATTTATTATTTCTGGTCAGATTATTTTATGTATAAAGCTGGTGACGATGTTCTACAACATGGTATGGGCATAATATATATGTTATTACTCTATATAAAAGCTAAAAAGATATTTGACTGGGATGAATTGGCATTAGATTAAAAATAAATATGGCAAAATGCAATGTTTTTAGAAGTTTTTAAAAAAATAAGTTAACATCCTAATATATTATCAATAGTTATTTTGGGAGTTAAGATGATTTTAGGAAAATGCCCTTATTGTGACGATGGGAGTATAGAAGTTAGAGATAGAGAAGTTCGTGGTAAAAAGGTGAAGCTTTATGCTTGTTCTAATGCGAATTGGAAGAGTGAAGATGGTGAGATGTATGAACTGACGGAGGATTCTATATGCCACTTTAAAATCTGGCAGAATTCTTTGGCAAAGTATGGAAAGTGGCTTTCATACAAAGAGGTAAGGGGACTACTTGAAGATGATTCTATAGAGGTGGAGTTTCTTAGTAAAAAGTATGGTAAAAAAGTTTACTATAACAAACATATAACTCTAAATGAAGAGTATGGTGTAAGTGTGATTTGGGATTAAAAATGATAAAATAAACCATGTTAAAACAGTACAAAGAAGCTATTGAAAAAAGCAATATTATTTCCAAAACTGACACTCATGGAGTTATTATCTTTGTAAATGATGAGTTTTGTAAAATTTCTGGTTACTCTAAAGAGGAGTTGATTGGTCAAAATCATAATATTGTAAGGCATCCCGATGTTGAGGAATCAACATTTAAACTTCTTTGGGATACTGTCAACTCCAAACAAATTTATAAAAATACTGCTAAAAATCTTGCCAAAGACGGTTCTACTTTCTATGTGAATACAACGATAATTCCTATCCTTGATGAAGATGAAAATATAGTAGAGTTTGTAGCCATAAGATATGATGTTACAAAAGAGGTCTTTTATAAACATAAACTTCAAAAAAAAGAAAAAGAGTTAGAAGAACTAAACGCAACTTTAGAAAAGAGAGTACAAGAAAAAACTAAAGAGTTAAAAGAGTTAAATGAGACACTAGAACTTAGAGTAGCAGAGGAGATTTCCAAAAACGAAGAGAAGCAAAAAGTTATGTTTTGGCAGTCAAGACTTGCTAGTCTTGGCGAGATGCTTGCAAATATTGCTCATCAGTGGAGACAACCTCTTACTGAGTTGAATTTAACTATCTTTACACTTAAAAAATCCGCACTAAACGGTGATGAGGATGAAGTAAAAAAATACTATGACGATAGTAGAAAAATTATAAAAAATATGTCAAATACCATAGATGATTTTACCAATTTTTTTAAACCGGATAAAGAAAAACAATCTTTTAAAATAGTAGATAGCATAAACGAATCTCTTCATATTTTAGAAAAACTTATTTCTACTGAGATGATAAATGTAAAAACAGAGTTTGAAGATGTTGAAGTTCTTGGGATTACAAATGAGTTTTCTCAAGTTATTGTTAATTTGGTTAAAAACTCTAGGGACGCTTTTGTACACAATGGTATCTTGATAAGGGAGATAAGTATAAGTGTAAAACTTCAAGGTGACTTTGCCCTTATTGAAGTTAGCGATAATGCAGGGGGTATTCACGAAAAAAGTACATATAAAATTTTTGAACCTTACTTTACAACAAAACATAAAACTCAAGGAACAGGACTTGGTCTTTTTATGTCAAAGATGATTTGTGAGCAGGGTCTCAATGGTTCTATCGATGTTAAATCGAAAAAAAGTATGACAACATTTAGTATAAAAATTCCTATAGAGAAAAGTAATGTGTAAAAAATTTCTAAAAGAGTTAAAGGTTTTGCTTGTGGAAGATGAAGAGAAACTCTCTTTGCTGCTAAAAGATGCTATTGGAGATAGTTTTTACAGTTTTAGTGTTGCAAATGATGGTTTGGATGGTCTGGAGATGTTTAAAAAAATCTCTCCTGATATTGTTATTACAGATATTATGATGCCTAAAATGACAGGTTTAGAGATGGCTAAAGAGATAAAAAAGATAGATGCCAATATGCCTATAATCATACTTAGTGCCTTTAGTGAAGCAGATAAATTTTTAGGTGCTATAGATGTCGGTGTTGTTAAATATTTTATAAAACCGTTCGAGCCTGATGAGTTGTTGGAATATATAGAATCACTTCAAAATATTTTTGAGAGCAGAGTTGTTGCACTAACGCATGGATTTACTTTTAGTAAAACAAAAAAAAGTCTATATAAAGATGGAAGATTTGTTGCACTTTCAAAAAGAGAGAGTCAGTTTTTGGAATTATTGCTGAAAAGTAGTGAAAATATAGTTGATGATTTAACGATTAAAAAAAATCTTTGGCATGAAGAAGTTCGTGATGACAGGCTAAGGACTTTCATAAGAAGATTTAGAGAGAAAACATCAAAAGAGTTACTTAGAAATGTAAAAGGACAAGGCTATCAAATAGAGATAGCCTAGAATTTTTTAGTAAGATTACTTTTTAATGTAAAGACCAGTTGATGGGTAATAAGGTTTGCTCATAGCTGGTTTTTTGATATCTTTCGTGTCATAGTGAACTACATCACCCGCTTGAAGTGCACCTAGTGTTAAAGCTGTTGCTAATATAATTTTTGTCATTGTTTTTCCTTGGTAAGAACACATTATGCTCTAAGATTTTTTAAATCGGACAATTTTTGTCTTATTTAAATATGAGCGAAGTATAACTGATAATCATATTCAAGTAGATGATATATGTCAAGAAATTGAAATTTTATCTCCAAACTATTTCTAGTTCATTAGAGAGTTTTGATATATCGAAAGATTTAGAAGATTTTTCAAGGTTTGCAATGCTTGAACCCGTGTCTAAAAATTTTTGCAGGTAGTATTTCTTATCATAACCTCTTTTTTTTAGGTCGCTGATAATTGTATTTATATCCTCAACGCTTAGCAGGTCATTGTGCAGAGTTGTTCTAGCTTCAAACTCTATGTCACTCTCTATAAGCAGGTTTAGAGTTTTTGAAAATTTATCATAACTGTTTGAGTGGGTTATTTGGAGAAATTTTTCTTTAGGTGCTTTATAATCAAGTGCTATAAAATCAAGTAACTTTAAATCAAGCAGTTCTTTTATGGATTTTGGATTTGTTCCATTAGTGTCAAGTTTGATTAAAAATCCAAGCTTTTTTATCTTTTTGCAAAATTCCACTAAATTATGAGTTGTAGCTTCACCACCGGAGAGAACTACCCCCTCAAGCATACCGACTCTTGTTTTTAAAAAGTTAAGCATATCATTTAAAGAGTAATTGCCATTTTTTGCAAAAACAATATCACCATTGTAACAGTAATCACATCTCATATTACACCCTGCAAACCAGATGATACATGCTAGGTGCTGAGGGTAATCAAGATGTGTAAATTTAGTTAAATCATAAACAATCTTAGTGTTGAACAAACTGCTTTCTTTGTTTATGCTCACCAGTTTTACCTACATTAAAACTCTCAACAGGTCTGTGATAACCCATAACTCTTGTATATACTATACACTTTTGTCTTTTAGCTTTTAAGCCTTGTAAAATTTCTTGCTTACTCATGATACTTTCTCCTCATTGTTTTTGTATTCGATTATTAAC
>JAGHAW010000268.1 GCA_021161305.1 Sulfurimonas sp. | reverse complement strand
TTTATAAACTAATGGGAGTGCCAATTCTCACAAAACCTTATCTTATGTAGTGCCTAAATAAAAAAGCAAACCCCTTGTTTCTTGGCTTTAGATTGGTTTAGTGTATGAAGTCAGGGGCATTTTTGTCTTAGCTTTTTTTTTGCCAAATTTTTTGGCAAGGATGGGGTGGGTGTGGATCTTTTTTCGAAAGGATTACCTTGAACAAGTACACAATAATAGCCTTTTTAGTCATGATGGTGTTTACGCCAATTTTGTACTAATCAAAACAGAGGGATTAATCACCCCTCTGGCTATTATTTATAAATCATCTGTTATAATTCCCCTCATGAGATTCAGAAAACTAAAAAAACAAGTAAACAATTTAAAGCATACAAAAGAAGAACTTAAACACAGAGTTCACTACGCTCGTTTCGTAGATAGAATCAAAGCACTTATTACAGATATGTTTATGATATATGCTCCTATTTTATATGTTATTACCTATGTCATTTTAGGTGGCAAGGAAGATTTTCAGTCTTCACAAATCGCTCCTTTAGTAGGTGTTGTCCTCTATGGTCTGATATACGCCTTTTTACTTTCAAAGTTCGGACAAACTCCAGGAAAAAAAGCTTACGAGATGAAAGTTGTAGATGTTAAAAGTGGTGAAAATATCTCATTTTTTAGGGCTTTATACCGTTTTGTAGCATTTTTAATATCTGCTACTATAGTAGTAGGACTCTTTGTATCATTTTATAGAAAAGATAACAGAGCCTTGCACGATTTGTTGGCTGGGACTGTTGTTATAAATCTAAAATAATCATAAGAGTAATTGACATAGACATACATTTTCTCGTTCCATCTTTCCCAAGGTGGAATGTCTATATTATCTATATATATGTTACATCTCCGGAGAGATGGAACAAGAAAGCATAATTTTAAGGAGAAAATCCTCCTAATATGACAAAATAGTAAATATATAGTAACTTTGAAGCCAATTTAAACTTAAATTAAATTTTGTCAATATATAATGTACAGTCTCGTAATATATTGCATTATGAGAAGTGATAGTGGAATAACAGTTGCTGTTGTTTTGCTATCACTTCCATAATAGTGGTAAATACATAAACAAAACAGGAGAATGAATATGAAAAAAACTTTAGTTTCTTTAGCGGCAGCGTCGTTAATTGTTACATCTGCAATGGCAGCTGACAAAGGTATAGATATCGTAACAACTGGTCAAGCAGCTGTTTATTATGAAACACACCAAGATGATGGTAATACTGATACAACTTTGTTTGACAAAGATAATTCAGCTGCAAATGTTGGTATCCAATTAAATTTAGATGCTGATCTTAAAAATAACTTTACTTTTGGTTCACAGTTAACTTACTTAGGAACTGCAGGTATAGAGCACAACTTAGTTGGTGGTGTAAGACAAACCGCTAGTAATGTAAATGGTGTTACTCACAATGATTTAACAGATGAAATTGCTTTAACTAAGATTTTTATTGCTAAGAAAATTGGTAATACTACAGTTAAAGTAGGTCGTCAAGAACTTCCTAAATCACTTTCTCCTTTTGCTTTCTCAGAAGGTTGGAATGTATTTAAAAATACTTTTGAAGCTATCTTAGTTGTAAATAGTGACATTCCAGATACTACTTTAGTTGGTGCTTATGTTAGTGCAGCTAATAGTTCAATTGGTAATATATCTACATTTAATGACATCGGTAATACTGGTGCTACTGGTAGTGGTGGTGCTTATTTAGCAACTGTACAAAACAAGTCAGTTCCAATGGCTACAATTACTGTTTCTTATTATGATGTTGCCAAAGCAATTGGTTCTGATGGTGTAAGTGTTATGTGGGGTGATGTTGCTGTAGCTGGTAAAGATTTACCAATGGGTCTTAAACTTGGAGTTCAAGGTGGTACAATCCAAACTGATACTAATGGTTGGTCTGATACAACTGCTTATGGTGTTAAAGTTGGTCTTAAACCAATTGATGCTCTTGCTTTATGTGTAGCATATACATCAGTTGATGGTGATAACAACAAAGCAAATGTAACAATGTCAAATGTTGGTACAGGTGTTAAAACTCCATTATATACTCAAATGATTCTTAATCAAAATGCTATTAAATTAGATTCAGATACTTATATGCTTAAAGCTGTATATAATACTGGTGATTACGGTAAAATTATTGCACAATATGCTGGTTCAACTGCCGGTAAATCTAATGTAATGGGTGCTGATAAAGACTATGCTGAGTTTGACTTAGTTTATAAAGTTAAAGCTGCTGGTGTTAACTACCTTGTTGCTTACATGAATCGTAATATCGATAAAGGCGGTAACATGGGTCTAACGACTGCTGCTGCTGAGACAGACGATAGAGTTCGTGTTGTAGCTCGTTACAAATTCTAGTAGTTATTTAAATTTAACTACACTGTCGTAAGACAAACTTCTTTCCCAAGCTTTAAGCTTGGGAAAACTTCTTTTTTTAAACCAGATTAACTCATCACTTTTGTTTTGTCTATTTGTTCCACCTCTCTCTTCTCTAGTAATAATATACTTTATGATATAATCCCTTAAATTTTAAAACAGAGAGAACTTCATGAAAATAGTTAAAATCCTTTTACTTTCCTTTATCTTACTGCTTGTTACGGCATGTGGAAATAGGCTTCCATTTAAAGAGCAGGCTCCACTTGAAAATGCAGCTTTGGTTTATGTTTATGTGCCAGAAAGCGTAACATCTGGCGAAGATACTCAGTCATATACCTATAGTATTCGTATAAATAACAAAAGATACTTAGAGAGAATTACAGAGGGTGAATACTTAGTATTTAATCTTAAACCACTAATTATAGATATATCTGCGACTAGAGGACAGGTAGAAGAGCACAAAAAGAGTGTAACGCTAGAAGCTGGTAAAATATACTATTTTAAAATTGATAAATTAGATGGTGGTAATTTTTCTTTTGAGAGAGTGCAGTCTAGTCTTGGTTCAAAAGAGATAGCTAAAACAGGACTTGCAGGTAGTATGGTAGAGGATAAGAACAATATTATTACTGAGTTTGTAAATCCTAAAGAGGATGAGGATGTACATGTAAAGGCAGTTGTACCTATGCAAAGTACACCACAAGTTGTAGTTCCGATGGCAGTTCCTGTTACATCTACAGCTTCAGTAGCACCAAAAAGAGTTACTGTTTCTAAAATGGATGAAATTAAAGAGGCTTACGAGATGAAAAAACAAGGTATGCTTAGTGATGAAGAGTTTAAGGCTTTAAAAGCTGAGATTTTAGCTAAGTAACTTATATATGCATTCCACCCAACTTGTCACACCTCAAGAGAGGTGGAACGAGTTAAACTTCCAAACTTTATAACCTATATCAATTTTTTTTTACTTCCACAAGATATAATACATTTATATTTAAGATTCCCAGTCAAGCTGAGGATGACGATGGTGTCAAATTGAGTATAATGAGGATAAATAATGCTAATAGATAGCTATGAAAGAGTAGTTGATTATCTAAGAGTCTCTGTGACAGAGAGATGTAACTTTAGATGTCAGTATTGTATGCCGGAGAAACCGTTTTCATGGGTTCCAAAAGAGAATTTACTCTCATTTGAAGATCTTTTTGAGTTCATGAAGATAGCGATAGACGAGGGTGTTAAAAAGATTCGCATAACTGGTGGAGAGCCATTGCTTCGTGAAGATTTGGATAAGTTTATAAAGATGATAAGTGACTACGCTCCGGATATAGATCTTGCTATGACTTCAAATGCTTTTTTGCTTAAAGAGACAGCACAAAAGTTAAAAGATGCAGGGCTTAAACGCATAAATGTAAGTATAGATAGTTTAAAACCTGAAATTGCACAAAAAATTGCTCAAAAAGATGTTTTGAAAAAGGTTTTAGAGGGTGTTGAAGAGGCTTTAAAAATTGGTTTGAAAGTAAAAGTAAATATGGTACCTATGAAGGGTATGAATGCTGATGAGATTATAGATGTTTTAGAGTACTCTAAAGAGAGAGGTATGACTGTCCGTTTTATAGAGTATATGGAGAATCAATACGCTTCTAAAGAGATTTCGGGCATGAAATCACCTGAACTTTTAGCACTCTTGAGAGAGCATTATGAGTTTGAAGATGAGGGGTTTGATGGTGCATCTCCTTCTCACTACTACCGTATGAAAGATGGCTATAGATTTGGTGTTATAGAGCCTTATGCAGATGATTTTTGTAAAAAATGTAATCGCATCCGACTTACGGCAGAGGGTAATCTTATTCCATGTCTATACTTTGATGAGTCTATGAGTATCGCTGAATCTATAAGAAAAGGTGATATCAAAGCTGCCGCTGAAGTTTTACGAGAAGTTGTAAGAACTAAGCCAGAGAAAAATCGTTGGTGTGAAGATGAGGGAGAAGTTTCATCTCGTGCTTTTTATGAGACAGGTGGCTGATATTTGCTTTATCTAGTTGAACATTTTTACAGCATCCAAGGAGAGGGTAGATATACAGGTTCACCCTCACTCTTTTTTCGCTTTGGTGGGTGCAATATGAAGTGTGAAGGTTTTGGTTGCAGTGAAATTGCTTCAGATGGCAGTGAGGTTTTAGGTTGTGATACCGTTTATGCAGTAAACAAAGAACATTTTAGTCAAAACTGGATATCTATAACAGAGGCAAATCAGCTTCTTAATATTTTAGATTTATACGAATTTCCCCGTGCCGTAGATATAGTTCTAACAGGTGGTGAGCCACTTATATATGCAAATGATGAGATATTTATAGAATTTTTAGAAGAGCTTCATAAAAAAGGACACCAGATTACCTTTGAGACAAATGGTTCTTTGGGTGTTGATTTTGTAAAGTTTCCTATCTACAAGGAGTGCATCTTTGCTCTTTCTGTTAAACTTTCTAATTCTAATGAACCTCTAAGAAAAAGAGTAAATGGAGATGTTATTTACTCCATAGCTTCACATGCCAAAGAGGCTTTTTTTAAGTTTAGTATTGACGCAGAGTCGATAAACTTAGGTTTAGAAGATGAGATAAATAGTATAGTAGAACACTCACCAAAAACTAAAGTTTATTGTATGCCACTAGGTGGAAACAAGGCAGAAGTAGAGGCAAATACAGAGCCACTTATAGAGTTTTGCAAGACTAAAGGGTATAATTTTAGTGATAGACTGCATATAAGAATTTGGGATATTAATAAGGGAGTTTAAATGATAATAAGAAAACTATTTAAATTTGAAAATGCTCATATTGTACGAGGTTGTTCCACTCGAAGATGTAGAAGTTCACTTCATGGACACTCTTACAGAGTAGAACTTCTCTTTGAATCTAACTTTTTAGACGGTGGACAGATGGTTTATGATTTTGGTCTTATGAAGCAAAATATGAAAGCTTTAATTGACTCTTTTGATCATGGTGTTACTATTTGGAGTGGGGATGATAAAGAGTATATAGCAGATATAAAAAAACACACCCAGAGATGGGTAGAACTTCCGGTATCTCCTTCATGTGAGCAGCTTTCTCGAGTGATATTTTTAATGATAGAGAGGCTTTTAAATCTGACAAGCACAAAAAACGGTGAAAAAAATGTAAAACTTCACAGCATTATAGTTCATGAAACAGCTACAGGTTATGCACAGTGTTTTCAGGAGGATGCACACTCTGAGAAAATGGGTCTGATTGATTTAGAAGAGATTGTATTTTCTGATGAAGTTATGAGTGGTTGGGATGATAGGGAGCTTTTTCTTAAACTTCTGAGGGGTGATGAGTTTATAAATCCTGATAGTGTTTAAAATTAAGATTTTTGATTAATTAGCAATTAGATTCCGGATTTGCTATGCCCCTTGGGTGCAAGTCCGGAATGACAATAGTTCCGTCACTCCGTGCTTGCACCCAAGGGGCATAGCAAACACGGAGTCTAGTCCTGACTTCATACACTAACACTATACCAACACCTCAAAAAGCCCTAAAATAGGGAAAACAGTATTTTAGTAAAAATTGTAGTGC
>JAGHAW010000246.1 GCA_021161305.1 Sulfurimonas sp. | reverse complement strand
CTCAACTTCTGTAGCTGCTTTAAAATACTTACTAAAGCCTGATTGAGCCATAAACCCTTTTAACTTTTCTATTTCAGGAGCTTTTATTGTAATGTCAACTTTTATATCTTTACTTTTATTTATTTTATGCAATGAAATCAAGTATAAGAGAACTTCTATTGTTAAATCTTCAGTTTCACGCATATCAATTTTAATAAGATCTGCCATTTCAGAATAATACATAAAATCTTGAAAAAATCCCAACGATTCGTCTGGGTTATATAGAAAACTAAACTCTTTAGGTGTTTTAAGTTCTTTAATATTTCGCTTCTTTGGTTCTGATTCAAATATAGAAGGGTCCATATTATCTGGCACTACAAAACCACTATATTCTTTATCTTTTCTTTTTAGTTCATGTATATGATGTCTCTTAGCAATTTTATCTTGATAAGATTTATTATGAATTTTTTTCAATTGGATAACCTAAAAGTCCGTATCAACAACACCAACAACGCGAGTCATCTTTAGGTCTACTCCATCATCTGCATGTACTGTTATGATGTCAAAGTCACTATTTATAGGGATAAGTGAGATTATGTTTCCTTTTTCATTCATCTTATATTTTTTAATGCCACTTTCTCCATTTATGGAGTAGTGAACTATATGTCCACAGTCTATTTGCATATCAGCTCTACAGTAAACTAAGTTATTATCATTTATTTTTGGGCTCATGCTATTACCTTCAGCACGAACTGCGTACATACCTTCATGATAGAGTTCTTCACTAATTGGTACTTGCTCATAACCGTTTAAGTCATATTCTTGAGGTATTCCACATGATGCTAGACCTATAAGAGGAATCGTTTGGACTTTAGTTTTAGTTTCACTTCCTAATAAAAAACTTTCATCTACTTGAAATAATTTTGCTAGTTTTGGGATATGTTCGGCTGAAAACTTTCTGCCTTTTCTCTTTAAAATACTACTCAAATGAGGAGGTGCTAATTCTATGGCACTGGCAATTTTAACTTGACTTATTCTCTGTTCATCTTTCAAAAGATTTATTTTATCTACAATATCCAAAGTTTCCCTTTTATATAATTACCAATATGATAACATTAATAATATTACCAAATGCGTAACTACTTAAGCTTTAATTTATTACGTATTTGGTAATATTCTAGTTATGGACAAAATTAATACAAAAAAAGTTAAAGACTTAATCAAAGAAAATGGCCTTAAAAATGTATCTCTTGCAAATCATCTAGGGATTTCTCCATCTGGTTTAAGTGATTCGCTTAATGGCAAGAGACCTCTTTCTATGAACTATATCTTTGATTTAGCAAATTTTTTCAATGTAGATGCAAAATCTTTAACTATAGAGAATGATACATCAAAACCCACATGCCAAGCAAATACTAAAGACAAAGAAAAGGCATCATAATGAATGACTACATACACAACAAATCACCAAAAGATAAAAAACTTTGTCAACTTATAAGAAAAACCATAACCATAAATCGTAAAGAGTTAGGCTTAGAGTTTGATGATGTTGCCTTTGAGCTTGGTTTAAGTCCTGGTACATTAAGCAACAAGCTAAAACCATCTATGGACCATAGCGATTTGACTATAACTGAGTTTATACACTTCTTAGAACTTACAGGGAGTTATGAAGCACTTATATATATAGCTACAGAGTTTGACCTGGCATTGATTCCTAAAAAACAAGTTGAAGCTAAATCAAGTGATATAAGTGCGTTGGTTGACAAAGCAAATATAGAGAACAGTGATGTATTCAGAGAGATAAAAAAGGCTATAGAAGATGGTTTTATTGATGAAGATGAGCAAAAGAGAATCCTAAAAGAGATAGATGAAGCTCAAACAGCCAATGCTGAACTAAAAGACAGCGTATCTCACTTAACAATTAAAGAGGAGTAGACGATGAGTATAGAGTCTATGCATATAAAGTGTATATTTTTTCTAATAGGTTTTGTAGTCAAATTTAAATTAATACCTCAAAATAAAAAATGGAGTATCGTAGTAAACTTACGACAACATGCAAGGCTACACTATGCAAGATAACTTATACAATCTTACTTTTGAGAGAACATTGTTGTGTTCCATAATCTTTGAACCACAAATATTTGAAGAACTCACACCAACTATAAAAGCCAATGATTTTTATCTACCCTCACATAAAATAATCTATGAGGCTATACAAACTCTTATTGCTAAAAATTTACCTATAGATGAAGAGTTTATAAAAAAAGAGCTTGTTAAACTAAAGATGTTTGATGAGCAGGTGATGTTAGAAATACTTGTTGCTAATCCAGTATCCAACATAGATGCTTATTGTCAAGAGATAAAAGAGAAATCAAAACAAAGAGAACTTTTAAATCTTACTATAGCTATAAAAAGAAGTGTAGTAGAGGATATGAACTCAGCTGATGAAACTATAAGTGAAGCTTTAAAGCAGATAAGACTCATAGAAGATAATGATTCTACCAGATATGAGGCTCAAAATCTTGCTGAGACTATAAAAGAGTTTGAGAATATGCCTAAAAAACCAAAGTATGAAACTGGCATTAGTGTTATAGATACTCACTTTAGTGGTGGGTTGGAACTTGCTCAGCTTATTATGGTTGGTGGTGAGAAAGGATCTGGTAAAACAGCTTTTTCATTACAGTTTCTTTACAATGTATCTATGGGTTTTAAGTGTGCTTTTTTAAGTTATGAGATGCCAAAATGGAAAATATCAAGCAGAGCTATAAAAGCCAACTTAGATAATGTTCAAAAAAACAATATGTTTATTCTTGACAAGGGCAGGGATATAGCTCAAATAGAAAAGAGTGTAAAAACCTTAGCTAAAAGTGGTTTTAAATTTTTTACTATTGATTCACTAATGAAAATAACAAACAAATCTTTTCAGGGTAAGAGAAATGAACAAATAAGTGATATCACAGATAGACTATCTAAGCTTTGTGCAGAGTTAGACAT
>JAGHAW010000118.1 GCA_021161305.1 Sulfurimonas sp. | reverse complement strand
CCTCTAAATAGATTAATCAAGGACACTTCCTTATTAACGCTTGATGAGCAGAAATTTTCTCAAAACGATTGGTCTCACTTAGATTTTTTAATATATAATAAAATCAATAAACAAACTGTTTTAGCAATAGAAGTTGATGGCGTACAATACCATGAAAACAATCCTGCCCAATTAAAACGGGATAACTTAAAAGATAGTATTTTAAATAAGTATAATATCCCAATTATCAGGTTTCCAACAAATGGAAGTGAAGAAGAAAAAAAATTAAGAAAAAAATTAAAAGATATAATAGGTTAATTGTTATAGTAGTAGTTGCAATTACACTGCTTAAAAGACATAACAACAACTAGCAGCAAACAGCAAAGCTGTCGCTGAAGATAAACGTTATACTCATAAGGAACTAAATTGAAAAAAATGATAGTTCAAGTTGGAAATCATAACTCACTTCTTAAGTGACAAAAAAATAATTTAAAAATATGTCAAAATGACATACTTTATAACAAGGCAAATTTTTTATACTAAGATATATAAAATTATGAAGGATTTATAAAATGATTCAACAAGATACTATAAAACTATTTGAAGAAAAGCAAGTACGGACTATATGGAATGAAGATAAAGAGAAATGGTATATTTCTATTGTAGATGCCATAGAAGTTTTAACACAAAGCGATAGACCAAGAAAATATTGGAGTGATTTAAAAGCAAAGTTAAAAAAAGAGGGAAGTGAAGTGTCCGAAAAAATCGGACAGTTAAAAATGCAAGCACCAGATGGAAAGATGAGACTTACTGATGTAGCTAATACAGAGCAACTTTTTAGACTTATTCAGTCTATTCCATCACCAAAAGCCGAACCTTTTAAACTTTGGTTAGCAACTTTGGCAAAAGAGCGACTTGATGAGATGCAAGACCCTGAGATTAGTATAGATAGAGCATTAAAACAGTATTTGGAACTTGGATATTCACAGAACTGGATAAATCAAAGATTAAAAAGTATAGAGATAAGAAAAGAATTAACAGATGAGTGGAAAGATAGAGGTGTAAAAGAGGGACTAGAGTTTGCAACTCTTACAGATATTATCACAAAAACTTGGGCAGATAAAACAACCAAAGAGTATAAAATTTTAAAAGGGTTGAAAAAAGAAAACTTGCGGGATAATATGACAAATACAGAGCTTATTTTAAATATGTTAGCAGAAGCTTCTACTAAAGATATATCTCAAGCTACAAATCCTGAAAATCTAAATGAAAGTAAGAAGATAGCCAAACAAGGTGGAAATGTAGCTAAAATTGCAAAAGAAGAATTAGAAGCCAAAACTGGAAAAAAAGTAGTAACTGATTTGAATTATAAAAAAATACTGGAAAACAAAAAATGAAACAAAAAATCGCGATAAGTGTAGGTGACCTTAATGGTGTTGGTATAGAGATAGCTTTAAAAGCTCATAAGCAAGTCTCTTTGATGTGCAATCCCATTTACTGTATAAACTCTTATATGCTAAATCAAGCTGTTAAGCTTTTAAATATCGAAATTCCAAAAGATTTTAACTTATGGCAGGTAGATGGTGAGTTTTCGATAGAAATAGGAAAAGTAACTAAAGAATCTGGGCAATACTCTTACGATTCCTTTATGAGTGCTATTGCGTTGTGTGAGAGTAAAAAGGCTGATGCAGTAGTTACTATGCCGATTCATAAAGAAGCTTGGATGATGGCTGGTTTAGACTATAAAGGTCACACCGATCTGCTCCGTCATCACTTTAAAAAAGATGCCATTATGATGCTTGGTTGTAGTGAGATGTTTGTTGCACTTTTTACTGAACATATACCTTTAAAAGACATCCCTTCTTTTGTGACAGAAGATAGATTAACAACTTTTTTGACTGATTTACACAGAAGCATAGGCGATAAAAAAGTGGCAGTTTTAGGACTAAATCCACATGCTGGAGACAATGGTGTTTTAGGTAATGAAGAGAGAGAGATTGAAAAAGCTATAGATGCTGTAAACTCTAGCATAGGTAAAGAGTTATTTGTGGGTGCAGTTGTACCAGATATAGCTTTTACCCCTCACTTTAGAGCCAACTTTAACTATTTTGTAGCTATGTATCATGACCAAGGTTTAGCACCTTTAAAAGCACTCTACTTTGATGAAAGCATAAATATCTCTTTAAATCTACCAATCATCAGAACATCAGTTGACCATGGAACAGCTTTTGATATAGCTTATAAGAGTGAAGCTAAAACCCTTAGCTACATAAATGCCGTTAAAAGTGCTATCTCTTTTATTTAGCGTGACAAAGAAGAGCTTCTATCTCTAAAGCAAAACTAAGTTCTTCTCCATTTTTCTGCAGACCTTTTGCACTGAAGAGACCCTTATCATAGCTATATTTCATAGCAACTTTTTGAGTTGTTTTATCTATCTCAAGTTTTACTGAAATATCTCCAGTTCTCGGTTTACCTCTTACTCTTTTATCTGCTTTTATATCTAAAATTTCTAGCAAAACACCCTTAACACTTATAGTCGAACCGACTAAAATAGCATGGAAATTTTTTCCACTTTTTGCGATAGCTTTATAACCCACCTTAGAAAAAGTTTTTTCACCAACACTCAGTTGAACATCTCCAATTTGAGAAAGCTCACAACCAGTTGGCTTATCAACACCAAATGCTAAAGACAATACCATAACCATTAAAAGAACTATTTTTTTCATCACATACCTTTGAACTATTTGCATAAGTATATACTTAGTTAGTTATAATTTTACTTATGAATCCAATACTTTTTTTTATAGCCTTTTTAGGTGTTTTTATTTTAGTGAATTTTTATATTTCAAGAAGACTCATCTCTCATCTTGATGTAAAAAGCAAAACAAAACTAATCTTAAAAATATTTTTAGTGGGCTAGTCGATTAACTCCTCCTTGTTCCATTTATAACCATAAGTAACATTTTTCTCAGTTACAGGAGCCGTTGAGACGGCTTGCTCTAGAAGTCTTCTAAATACAAGACCTCTGTGTTTTGAT
>JAGHAW010000113.1 GCA_021161305.1 Sulfurimonas sp. | reverse complement strand
TTGTATAATATTTTAAATTTATATTATTAGGTTGGCATGTGGATTTATATATGATTCTTTTTATAGTTACTTTTTTGATTGTGATTTTTTTAACATTTTTGTATCTAAAACAAAAAGATGTTTTGGCTTTGTCTCTTCTTGCAAGTGAAGAGTTGAAAGTTCAGTATAAAGAACTTTTAAAAGAACAAAATGATTTACAACTTAAATATGCTGTTTTAAATAGTCGCTATGAAAATGAGATTAAATCAGGAAATGAGAAATTGGAAGTGCTTCAAAATGCAAAAGATGAGTTGAGTAGAGAGTTTAAAATCTTGGCAAATCGTATCTTTGAAGATAAATCAAAACAGTTTTCACACACTCAAAAAGAGCAGTTTGAGATACTTTTAAAACCGTTTCGTGAGCAAATCACAAATTTCTCAACTCAGTCAAAAGAGCAGTTTAATGCTCAAGCAAAAGATGGACATCTGCTAAAGGATGAGTTGTCAAGACTTAAAGAGATGAATGCACAACTCTCCCAAGATGCACTAAATCTTACAAATGCTCTCAAGGGTGAAAATAAAACGCAGGGTAATTGGGGTGAGATTATTTTAGAAAGAATCTTAGAAGAATCTGGGCTTCGTGAGGGCATAGAGTATGAAACACAGGCAACACTAAAGTCAGGGGAGGGTAAAACTTACCGTCCTGATGTAGTAATTCATCTGCCACAAGACAGAGATATCATAGTAGATTCAAAAGTATCACTTGTTGCTTATGAAAGATTTATGAGTGAAGAGGATTCAGATGCTAAAGAGAGAGCTTTAAAAGAGCATATTGCAAGCATATCTGGGCATATAAAGGAACTTAGTTCCAAAAAGTACGAGAAGCTTGATGGTGTCAATAGTCTGGATTATGTACTTCTTTTTATGCCGATAGAGGGGGCGTTTTTACTTGCTCTTGGCGAAGATGGAGAGTTTTTTAAACGAGCTTATGATAGTAATATCTTGGTAGTTTCTCCATCAACTCTTTTAGTGACGCTTAGAACAATAGAACATATTTGGCGAACACAGAGACAGCAAGACCATGCTTTTAAAATAGCCAACGAAGCAGAAGCTATGTATGATAAGCTTGTACTTTTTGTAGATGAGATGTTAAGAGTTGGTATACATCTGCAAAAGGCACAAGATTCCTATGATATTTCCATGAATCGGCTTAAATCAGGTAGGGGCAATATCATAAAAAGGGCTGAGAATATTGTTGAACTAGGAGTAAAACCTAAAAAATCTTTAGCAGTTATAAGTGAGGATGGCTAATGAGATTAAATGAAAGGTTTATACCCTATCTCATAGTAATAGTCCCTCTTGCTTTAGTTTTAACAGCTAGTTTTTTTATTACATCGTTCTATCTTGATAAAGTGAGTAGCTATTTTAGTTCGACAAAAGAGCGTTCCATAAAAGAGCATATTGATTCTAAAAAAAACAAGAGTGAGCTGTGGGCAAAGCAGTTAAATCTTCTTTTTGATTATAAGTATAATAGAGTAGAAGAGAACCTAAAAAATGAGTTGCAAATCAGAGTAGATACGGCGTATAGAAGTGCTATATATATTTACCAAAAATATAGAGGTAAAAAAAGCGATAAAGAGATAAAAGAAAGAATTATGGATGCTTTGGGGCAGATGAGTTGTGGTAGTGAAAAAAGTTATATATTTATTAATGATTATAATGGAAATAGTATTTTAACCCCAAATAAAAAAGAGGAAAATCCAAATCTCACGCAGTATGCAGATGCTGATGGAAGATCTATAGTTCTTGAAGAGATACAGATAGTACGAAAAAAAGGAGATGGCTTTTTAAGAAGTAGGTCTTTTAATGATGAAAAGTGGCAGAGAATCTTAGTTAAAGATTTGGCTATTTTTGATTGGTTTATAGGTTCTAGTATAGATGAGTTAGAGAAAGTTGATAAACTAAAAACTACACTTTTAGGAATGCTAAAAAGTATTCCCATAGAAAGCTCAGACTTTATGAGTCTATATGATGATAAAAAAAATCTTTTTATATCATCAAATATGCAAAATTATTTTAGTGATAATTCTTTTGAGGTAATTCTTAAAAGTTTGTCAAAAAAATCTACTTGGCATAAAGAAAAGTTAGTCGGTTATTACTATTATAGTGAGTATTACAAGCCTTTGGATTGGTATTTTATTTATGGTTTTGATATATCTAGTATGTCTAAGCAGGAGTTTGCCAAACAAAAAGATTTGGAGATTATGTTAGATAGAGAGTTGGAGTTTATCGTAAAAGTTTCTGCTTCAATAGTCTTTTTTGTAGTTATTCTTACCCTTCTTTTGTCAAGAAAGATTAATGAGATTTTTAAAGAGTATCAAGATGAGGTTCAAAAAAGAAGTGATGAACTTAAAAGATTGAATTTATCACTGGAAAAAAGAGTTAAAAGCGAAGTTCAGGCACATAGAGAAAAAGAGAAGATGTTGGTTCAGCAGTCAAAAATGGCAGAGATGGGTGATATGTTAAGTATGATAGCTCATCAATGGCGACAGCCTCTAAATCAGATGTCGTATATTTTTATGAATATTGAGTCAGCTTATGAGTATGAAGAGTTAGATAAAAAGTATCTCAAAGAGAAGCTAAAAGAGGGAGATAATCTTTTAGAGTTTATGTCAGTTACCATTGATGATTTTAGAAACTACTTTAGACCAGATAAAGAGAAGGAGTTTGTGCTTGTCAGTGATGTGATAAAAACAAGTGTAACACTTATAAAAAACTCTTTAGATATAAACTCAATAGAGATAGAACTTCATTCAGAGGGTAGAGATTTAACTCATATATATAAAAATGAGTTTATACAGGTTATACTAAATTTGATTAAAAATGCCAAAGATATTTTAATCTATCATAGTATTGAAAATCCAAAAATCACTATAAATTCTAGATGTCAAAAAGATAGACTAGTAGTTGAGATTTGTGATAATGGCGGTGGTATAGATGAGGGGATAAAAGATAAAATATTTGAGCCTTACTTCTCTACAAAAGATAAAAAAAGTGGAACAGGTTTAGGGCTTTATATGTCTAAAATGATTATAGAAGAACACCTTGATGGAAAACTCAGCGTAACTAATACAAAAGAGGGTGCTTGTTTTAAGATTGAGATTTAATCTGTAAAAGTATGTAGTCTATAACCGATTCCAGATACATTTTCTATAGCTCCATCAGGAACTTTTTTTCTTAGACCTCTAACTAAAGAGCGAATCGCATCTTGGCTCATACCCTCATAAGCCCAGATGGCATTTTCAATCTCTTCATATTTTACGACTCTTGTGTGATAATGGGATAAAAGGTCTAAAAATAGAAGTTCATTTTTTGTTAGTTTTATCTCTTTGGAATTCTCATAAATAACCTTTTCAAAGGCGTTGTATTGGCATGTGGCACTAAGAGATAGGTTGAATTTACTTTTATCATCTATAAGTTTTATGCTCTGCTGTAATGCTCCAATGAGTTTATCTTTTGTTATAGGTTTTATGATGTACTTTACAAGTTGAAGCTCAACTGCTTTTAACAGGTACTCTGTGTCTGAATGAGCAGTAGCTATGATGATTTGTACATCCTTGTCATTGGCTCTGATATAACTTGCCATATCAATACCGTTAAGTTTGGGCATACTAATATCTGTGATAATTATATCGGGTTTATGTTCTCTCCAGAGAGCAATAGCTTCTTTGCCATCTTTTGCTTGATAGACTTTAGCAGATACTCTGCTTAAAAATTCAACAGCATTTTTTCTAACCATCTCTTCATCATCAACATAAAGAATAGTGAAATTTTTTAATATATCTTTCATCTAACTACCTAATATTTTTAGGTATTATACTCTTATGAAAACACAAACTCAATATAATTATGAAAGTGGGCTAGTCGATTAACTCCTCCTTGTTCCATTTATAACCATAAGTAACATTTTTCTCAGTTACAGGAGCCGTTGAGACGGCTTGCTCTAGAAGTCTTCTAAATACAAGACCTCTGTGTTTTGAT
>JAGHAW010000220.1 GCA_021161305.1 Sulfurimonas sp. | reverse complement strand
TAAAGATTTTAAAGCACTTCTGAAAAATAGTAAAAAAAATAAGCTAATAGAAGATTTTATTATTAACTAACTATACGAAGAGCTGTATATGCTTCTTGTAGAAGTTGGAACTTATGAGTATAATGACCAAGCATATTTGGATTTTCATGAAAAACCTTATCTGGATGATAAACCTTGGTAAGTTTTTTATAACTCTTTTTAAGAGCATCTTGACTCGCTCCGATTGGACACTCCAAAATAGTATAAAAATGCGTATTTTTATCTTTTGTATCCTCTCTGCACAAATCACCAAAACTAAAATTTGCAAAGTCTGAGTACAACTTACTCATAAAATGATTATCATAAGTATATTGAATTTGATAATGCAATATATGTCGTTTGTTTAAAGCCTTCTCAAGTCTGGCTTTTGCTCTGTAATCAGAAACATTTATAACCAAAGAAACATCAGTTCCCCTCTCAACATAGACTTCTAACTGCGAACGAAGATAAGTAGTTACCCAAGCATTAGGATAATCAAGCGAGATTAAGACTGTATCTTTATCGTAAGCATACAGCTTTACTTTTACACTTTGAGGCTCTTGAAATTTTTCAAGTTCTATTTTTATGGGTTGTCTTTTATATTTTAACATTGATCGCAAGAAAAATTCATGTGAAAATTCATTGCTTGAAGCATAATATTCACTAAGTTGAGACAAAAAATCTTCTCTAACTTCTTTTAAAGCTTCATTTTTAAATACTAATACAGCCCTTGGTAAAAAGAGCATACCTCTAGCATGTTTATTCAAAAAATCTTTCATCCAGCTACTGTTTAGCGTATCAAACCCCATTGTGATAAGTATAAGATTATTACGCAATACAATATTCATAGCTCTACCTTTTGGCTTTTAAAGCAAAATCAGTTCCAAGTATAGAGTATGCCTCAGGTTTTCTATCTCTTAAAAGTCCCCAATACTCTCTTTGCTTTGCATCCTCTTGGAGGTCAAACTCAGCGTAAATAATCTCTTCTTTATTGCGAGAAGCCTCTGCAATTTTTGCACCTGTATAATCTGTTATAAAAGATGAACCATAAAATGTGAGTTCACAACTCTTACCAGCTTCTACTCCCACTCTGTTTGCAACAACAACCGGAACCGTATTTGTTGCAGCATGACCCATTTGAACTCTTTGCCAATGTTCTTTGGAATCAAGCCCAATCTCTGGCTCACTTCCAATGGCAGTAGGGTAAAAAATAATCTCTGCACCCTTAAGGGTTAAAGCTCTAGCCGTTTCACAAAACCACTGATCCCAGCAGATACCTACACCAATCTTTCCGTATGCCGTATCATAAACTTTAAAACCACTATCTCCAACTTTAAAGTAAAACTTCTCTTCATATCCGGGACCATCCGGAATATGAGTTTTACGGTAGTTATCCATAATAGTTCCATCTGCATCTATAACGACCAGTGAGTTAAAATAATCTGCCTCACTCTTTTCAAAATAACTGACTAATATAACTACGCTCAACCCTTTTGCTAGAGAGGAAAACTGTTTTATTAGGAAGTTGTTTTCTCTTGGTCTTGCCCATGAAAAATATTTTTTATCCATATCTTTACAAAAATAGAGACCTTCAAAAAGTTCCGGTAAAAGAATAATTTTAGCACCATTTTTTGCAGACTCTTTTACTAACCTCTCAGCCTTAGCCACATTAGCATTTTTGTCTTCACTCATACTCATTTGAATTGCAGAAACTTTAAGCATTCTCATTCCTTATTTTGGCATGTGAAAATTTCACATGCCATAAACTTTTAACCTCTGCTAGTAATTTCTATAAGATGATAACCAAATTTAGTTTTAACAGGTCCGTGAACAACACCCACCTCTTTGTTAAATACAACTTCATCAAACTCATCAACCATCTGCCCTGGACGAAATCTGCCTAAAGCCCCGCCATCAGAACGAGAAGGACACTTTGAGTGTGCCTTTGCTACACTCTCAAACGAAGCTCCATTTTCTATCTCTGTTTTTAAAGCATTACACTCATCCTCTGTTTTCACCAATATATGTCTAGCCTCTGCATGAACCATTAAATTTCCTTATTTAAAAATAGAGTGTTATTTTACTATATTTTATAAGAATATTTTTAGAAATATCGTTGTATCATTTTAAACATAATGAAATTTAAGATTAATTTTGTTAAAATTAGCAAAACAGAAGTAAAGGAGTAGGTGTGAAATTATTTAACATTGGTGTAGCTGTAATAGTTGCTATTGGTATGGCAACAACCGCAAATGCAACTCTTAAAAGTGACAAGGTAACTTTAAAAAACAACAGAATAGTAAAATATAACAAGTTGCCTGAGTCTGTGAATGTTTTATCAGAAGCATTTTTGGAAGGTGTCTTTTACGGAAGATTGAGAACCAATATGCTTATGTATGATTGGAGAGACAATAGTGCTACGAAAGTGGATCATAGAGCTATGGGAATTGGTGGTAGCTTTATCTATAAAACAGCCCCTCTCTCTGGTATAAGTGTAACTGCCGGACTCTATACTTCACAAAACCCGACTTGGTTCAATGAAGATGTGGCAGATGTTGGGATTATAAAAGCAGGTAAAGATACTTTTTGCCGTTATGATACGGATTCTACCGGTAATTACGGCATGACAGTTTTAGCTCAAGCCTATTTGCAATATGATATAGGTAAAACATCTTTTATCGGTGGTCGTCAACTCTTTGAATCTGTTTTTACAAAATCAAATGATACTAAGATGATTCCAAACACTTTTGACGCTATAACTGCCACCATCAAAGATATCGAAAAAACAACTATTAAACTGGCATACATAGATAAACAGAAACTTCGTGACCATACCGCAAGCCATGACATAATAGCTTACAAAAAAGATGACATCACAACCGATGTTCATGAAAATTGGAGTGAAAATGATGATTCTGGCATAAATAAAAATCTAACTGTCGCTAAAATCGGTGATAATAACTCTCTATCAATCATCTCTATTTCAAACAAATCTATAAAAAATTTAAAAGCAGACATAAGTTATGCTTATGTTCCGGATGTACTCAGTAACTTGGCACTTGAAGCTCACTACACCATTCCTGCTAGTGGCGATTGGAAAGTAGTACCGGGTGTTAGATATATGCAACAGTTTGATCATCTCAACTCATCAACTTCAGTAGCAAATCTTAGTGCTAAGAGTACGGTAGGATATAAAGACCCTAACTCTTTAGACACTAATCTTTTGGCACTAAGAGTAGATGTAAAAAACAAAGGCTTTTTGGCTCGTTTTGGTTACTCACAAATTGCTGATGAAGCAGACTTTGTGACACCTTGGCGTGGATTTCCAACTGGTGGATTTACTCGTGCATTGGCTCAGTATAACTGGAGGGCAAATACCAAGGTATATATGCTAAGAGTCGGTTATGAGTTTGGCGAAAATGGTTTAGTCCCCGGATTTACAATAATGTCCCGTTACGCTATACAGGATTTTGATGATAAAAAAGATGAGATTCAAGCAGATTCGAATGTATTGCAAATAGAGATGCAACAAAACATCACTAAAAATTTAGAAGCTAAAGTCAGACTTGGTTTTGTAAGTGCAGATAACTCTATACTAAAATCAGACAATACTTATAAATCAGATGTCTCATACAATGAATACCGTTTTGAGTTAAACTACCTCTTTTAATATTCACGACTTAAGTAACACGATTAATACCGTGTTACTTTACTATATCTTTAAATGCACTCTTAAAATCTGAAAATAGAAATTTATAACCGTTCTCAAGCAGTTTTTTTGGATAAACATCTTTAGAATCCAACATTACACAAGCACCCTCCCCAAAAATCAGTTTCAATATAAAAGGTGGTATAGTAAAGATTGTAGGACGATTTAAAACCTCTCCCATAATTTTTGTCTGCTCTAAATTTGAGAGTGATTCTGGCGAAGAAAAGTTTACACTGCCAGATATATCTGGATTTTTAATGATAAAATCAACTGCCCGTATTAAATCATCTATATGTATCCAAGATATAATCTGCTCTCCTTGTCCGATAGCTCCACCTAAACCAAATCTAAAAGGTGGTAGCATCTTTTGCATGGCTCCACCCTCTTTGGCATAAACAACGCCAAGTCTCATAGTGACAACTCTAACACCAAATTGATTAGCTTTTAGTGCTTCTGCTTCCCAGTCTCTACATATTTGTGATAAAAAATCATCTGCAAATTCTAAAGAATCTTCATTATGAGAATTTTGTGAATCGTATATACCGACAGCACTTGCACTTAGAAGTAATTTTGCTTTGTCACTGCATCTCTTCATAGCAAAAACAAGCTTTTTTGTAGTCTCTATTCTACTTGAATAGAGAGTTTTCTTATATGATTTACTCCATCTTGATAGTATTGTAGCTCCACTTAGATTTATAACTACATCACAGTGTTCCAAATCTTTTACAAGATCCTCTATATCTGTGTTATCTCTTATTTTTACGCCGACAACATCATATTTTTTATCTTCAAAATATTTTTTTAGCTTTTGACCAATCATGCCACTAATACCAACAATAGCTATCTTAATCTTAAATCCTGACATAAATATCCTTTAAAGTTCTAAAAGAACCGTATCTCTGCGTGTTGCTTCAAACTTTTTACATCCACTCTCAAATGCAGCACCCTCACCAACTAAAATACACTTTCGTTTTGCTCTTGTAATTGCCGTATAGATTAGCTTTGTATTGTGCATAATAAAATGAGAAAATGTCATTGGAATAACAACTATATCATACTCCATACCTTGCACTTTATGAATCGTAAGGGCATACGAGAGCATTAGATATAACTTTAACTCCTCATACTCATAAACAACCACTACATCCTCATTTGGATAAAAGACAAAAACCTGTTCCTCATCTTCATCTATCTTGAAAAGAAGTCCACTCATTCCATTAAATATTCTTCTTTGATTAGAATCTTCACCCGTCTTAAAACCATCAGCACTCCAAGAAGTCATATTTTCATTTTTTATATGAACTACTTTATCCATAAGCCTAAACTCTACTCCACCTTTTTTGACACACTTTTTAGGATTTGGATTAAAATACTCTTGTAAGATTTTATTTAAATTTATCGTACCTAAAGTCCCGCCTTTCATAGGTGTTATAACTTGAAAGTAGTTTAGATACTCTTTTATCTGCTTATTATTTAGTCTATATCTTGCTTTTTCTATAGATTCTACTACACGATGAAGAATCTCAGCTATGATTTGTTGAGAGTTTTGCTCTCTCATCTCTTTTAACTCATCATTAGATAAACTATTTCTCATGGCGTAGTAATTTTGCATACTCACATCTACAAACTCAAAATCATCATACTTTTTTCTATACTCTGGTACTTGACCCTTTCGTATATCATTTGCTATAAGTGTTATGGCTTGATCTTCACTTTGACGATAAATCTTTGTAAGTTTAACTATCGGTGCCAACTCCAAGGTTAAAACATCACTCAAAATATTTCCGGCACCGATAGGTGGAAGTTGTGCATCATCTCCAACGATAATCAAGATAGCCTTCTTACTAATCTTTGCTAAAAATTTTGCAAATAGTGAAGAGTTAATCATAGAAGCTTCATCTATCAATACAACAGAGTAAGGGAAGGCATCGCTCTTTTCATACTTTACCAAAAGTGACTGTATAGTCGCACTCTCATAACCTGTTGTATCTGCAATTCTTTGAGAAGCTATACCACTCAAAGCACAAGTTATAATCTCTTTTTTTTCATATCTGGTATTTAATAAATCAAGTATAGTTTTTGAAGTTGTACTCTTTCCTGTTCCTGCATAACCGACTAAAAAGAGTATAGATGCTCCACTATTTATCCTCTCAACCGCCTCTTTTTGTTGCTCACCAAGTTTCAAATCACTTTTTGCTAAAAAAGCATCAATATCTTTAACAAAACCACCACTATCAAGCTTTGCCCTTGTTTTAATCGTATCATAGAGAAACTTTTCTGCATCATAGAGTCTTGCTGGTGAGACTCTATCGTTTTTCATAATTACAATACTCTGCTCTGCAACTCTCTCGATAAGTGCTGATTCATAAAGATGATTCTTATCACTAAAAGACAACAATTCATCAAGCCCACAAAAAAGCACCTCTTTTGAGATGCAACTATTGCCTTGAGATTCACAATAATTCAGAAGCACATAATCCATAGCAGAACTTATACGACCCTCATTATCTTTAGCAACACCCATTTTAAGTGCCAACTCATCAGCTCTCTTAAAACCTATAGAATTTATAGAAGTTAAAATATAGGGATTATTTTTTATCTTTGTACAAGGCTCATCAACATCTTTCATAGCAGTAGCTATCGTAGTTAAGAGAATCGCAGATACATCATAAGGAGCTAGAAACTCTCCAAGTTTTCTCATAGAACGAAACTTTTTCCATGAGATTTGTATTTTCTTAAGTCGCTTCTCTTTTATACCCTTAAATTCTAAGAGTCTCTCTATATCGTTATCTAAAATCTTTACAAGTTCATCTGCTCCAAACTGCTCTATAAGTTCGGAAGAAAGCTTTTTTGTAAAGCCTTTTACAATTTTGTTCAAAAAGAAAAAGAGTTGATTTTGATTTACCTTAATGGAGGTAAATTTAAACGATTTACCATACTTCTTATGTTCTTGCCACTCTCCATTAAGAGTTACAGCAGAACCTTTTATATTTTTAACATCGCTCTCTAGATAAGTGCCACTTATCTTCTCTTCAGTTTTTAAAACTGCTATAAAAAAGCCCTCATCTTCAAATAAAATTTTATCGATTTGACCTATGAGAGTTTCATTCAAAATTGTTTCCTATTTTTGTTGTCTTAAAAATATGTTATAATTTCAGCAGTTGGGACAAATAGGGAGTTATTGCTCCCTAGATGCTTTTAATACAATCTTAACTCTAAGAGAACTAAGATTATAACAATTACGAATGAGAGTCGCATTGTTACTCCTTGTTAAAGGCTGACCCTGTCCCACCTTTCACCTCACAATACGCTCGAACAATCATAATCGCCAACTGACAATCCAATTTTAGTACAACTTTTGTAAAAAACTAAAAAACATGACAAATTGCCATACTTTTACGCTTTTAGTCTCTCTAATCTATCTGCTTCTTGAGATTTATACAACTCTGCACACCCTTTTGATAGTTCACGGATTTTAAGTATGTAGTTTTGTCTCTCTGTTTGGCTTATAGCTTTTCTTGCATCTAAGACATTAAAAGTGTTTGAAGCCATCATACAGAGGTCATACGCCGGTAGTGGTAAACCTGCTTCTAAGGTTTTTAAACACTCTTCACTTTTTGCACTGAAATCTGCAAAGAGCATATCTGTATCTGCTACTTCAAAGTTGTATTTGGAAAATTGAATCTCACTCTCTTTATGCACATCTCTGTAGTAAGTTTTTCCATGTTCATTTTCACCCCAAACTATATCAAAAATGTTATCAACACCTTGAAGATACATAGCCAATCTCTCTGTTCCATAAGTTATCTCAACTGCCACGGGATTACACTCTATACCACCCACTTGTTGAAAATATGTAAACTGAGTTACTTCCATACCATTAAGCCAAACTTCCCAACCAAGACCCCATGCACCAAGTGTTGGCGATTCCCAGTTATCTTCTACAAAACGAATGTCGTGTTGTGAAACATCAAGTCCAAGATACTCCAAAGATTTCAGATAGAGTTCTTGAATATTGTCAGGTGATGGTTTTATAAGTGCTTGAAACTGATAGTAACTTCCCAAACGGTTAGGATTCTCTCCATATCTTCCATCTGTCGGACGGCGAGACGGTGCTACATAAGCAACAGACCAAGGCTGAGAATCAAGAGAGCGTAAAAAAGTAGCTGGATGAAATGTTCCTGCACCTGATGGTATATCGTAAGGCTGTAAGATATTACACCCTTGTTCCATCCAAAATTCTTGTAGTTTTAGTAGCATCTTGCTAAATGTCATCATTATATATTCTCACTTATTTTATTTTCTAATTCTTACCTAGTTCCCTTGCTTTGAGGCTGTGAAAGAACTAGAATTTCTTTTTTGGATGTAGGACTTTAGTCCTGCCAAACATATAATAG
>JAGHAW010000155.1 GCA_021161305.1 Sulfurimonas sp. | reverse complement strand
ATATTTCATTTTCACTCTCTCTTTAACTTAACTTTAATTATGTTTAAGCTATTATTTCGCACTAAAATTTCATGAGAAGGACTCATTATATGGCAAATCACAAGTCATCAATTAAGAGAATTCGCCAAACGATTAAAAAAACAGAAAGAAATCGTTTCTATAGAACTCGTCTTAAAAACATCGTAAAAGATGTTCGTTCTGCAATCGAAGCAGGTAACAAAGAAGAAGCAACAGCAGCATTTAAAATAGCAAACAAACAGATTCATACATTTGTAAGCAAAGGTATCTTGAAAAAAGAGACTGCTGCTAGAAAAGTAAGTCGTCTACACAAAGCTGTAAACGCTATATAAGGCTAACCGTATATGTTAGCAGATAAACTCACACCGTTTATCACTCGCTATGATGAACTTAGCAACTTGCTAAGTTCACCTGATATAACTTCTGACATCAAAAGAATGACAGAGCTTTCAAAAGAACAATCCTCAATCTTACCAATCGTTGAAAAAACCAAAGAGTACAAAGACCTTTTAGCAGAAATATCTGATTCAAAAGAGATGCTTGGCGATGCTGAAATGGGTGAGATGGCAAAAGAGGAGCTTAAAGAGCTTGAACCACAGGTACCACTTATAGAAGAAGAGATTAAAATGCTTCTTTTGCCAAAAGATCCAAATGACGATAGAAATATCATTGTGGAACTTCGTGCTGGTGCCGGTGGTGATGAGGCTGCTATCTTTGTAGGTGACCTATTTGATGCTTACACAAGATATGCAGATCTCAGAGGCTGGAAAATTGAACTTATGAGCACTTCCCCATCAGATTCTGGTGGATTTAAAGAGGTTATCGCTCTTATTAAGGGAGATCAGGTTTATAGTCGATTGAAATATGAAGGTGGGACTCACCGTGTACAACGCGTTCCATCAACAGAGTCTCAAGGTCGTGTTCATACCTCAGCAATCACAGTGGCAGTAATGCCGGAAGTTGATGATGTTGAAGTTACAATCGAAGATAAAGATTTAAAAATAGATGTTATGAGATCATCTGGTTGTGGTGGGCAATCTGTAAATACTACAGATTCTGCCGTTAGAATTACTCACTTACCGACAGGCTTAGTAGTAACCAACCAAGACCAAAAATCTCAACACAAGAATCGTGAAAAGGCTATGAAAGTTCTAAAAGCCAGACTATATGACCTTGAGATGCAAGAAGCTCAAGCAAAAGATAGTAAGGCAAGAGCTTCTCAGGTTGGAACTGGAGATAGAAGCGGTAGAATTCGTACCTACAACTATCCTCAAAACCGTATAAGCGATCATAGAATTAACTTAACTCTATATAGACTAAATGAAATTATGAGTGGTGGACTTCTTGATGAAGTTGTAGAACCACTTATAACCGACCATCAAGCTAAAATAGTTGAGGCTGCTGGGTTATAATTTGTAATTATTATCTTATTTAGGTATAATCTTTCTCGAAACAGTGTTATAATTTTGTGAGTTGGTTACTCACAGCTCTGTAAGCTCTATCTTCTTTTGAAGGTAGGGCTTTTTTTTTACCTAATTTTTTGGTAAATTGTGGGTAGTGTTGGGTGGGAGAGCTAAAACAAAGGAGTGCCTTTGTGTAAAGTTTTAACACTGTTGTTAATCCTCGGCTATTTAACCAAGCTGAGCTAACAAAAAGAGGGGACTAACCATCCTCTCTTATACTACACCAAACTATCTTTTTATAAATTTATAAAACCCAGTCAGTCACAAAAGTATTTTTCACTTCACCTTTAAATGTAATAGTTTTCTCATTCATACCAAGGTAGAGAGTATCTCCGCTTCTAGGATAAATTTTTACTGAATTAGAAACTTTTTCTTCCATCAAAGCCCTATAAAAACAAGCAGCCATTCCAGTTCCACAAGCCAGTGTTTCATCTTCAACACCACGCTCGTAAGTTCTAACTCTAAGATTCCCACCGTCTATAAAAGCGATATTTACATTTGCATTATATCTGTATCTAAGTTCTCTAGCCTCAGCTATATCAAACTCTTCTATATTTTCTGTAAAACTAACCATATGAGGAACACCTGTATCTAGCTTCCACCAATTTTTTCCACCAAATTCTATATCTTTTTCTAAGATTTTTGGAGGAGTTAATTCACTTAAGACCATATCTCCATCAACTTCAGCTTTTATAACTCCAGCTTCAGTTAAAAAACTCATATTTTTTGGAGCCAAATTATTAACAAAAGCATAATGAGCACAAGCTCGACTTCCATTTCCGCACATCTCTGCTGTGCTTCCATCAGAGTTATAAAACTGCCACTCAAAATCATAATCAGAGTTAGGTACTATAACGATTAAACCATCTGCACCAATACCATCTTGTCTATGACACAACTCTTTTGCCAACTCACTCCTATCTTTTTTAACATCAGAGTGAAAAATAACAAAATCATTTCCGTTTGCACTATATTTTGATATTTTCATAAATAAATACCTTTTATTTTCTCAACAAACTCTTCAACTTCTTGCTGTAAATGTTTTAAATTTTTAGAATTATCTATAATCCATGTAGCTTTTTGTTTTTTCTCATCTATTGGCATTTGAGAGGCTACTCTTTTTAACGATTCCTCTTTAGAATAGCCATTTCTTTTCATAAACCTCTCTAACTGAACATCACTTGGGGTATAGACTACTACACTCTCTTTAATATCATAAGCACCATTTTCAAAAAAAAGTGGAATATCTATAAGATATGGAAACTTAAAACTATCCTGCTTTATACTCTGCTTCTCAATCTCTCCACGAATCTTAGGATGTAAAAAATCTTCAAGAATCTTCTTGGCATCTGGATTTGAAAATATCATATTACCAAGTAATGCTCTATCAACCTTATAGTTTTTCACATATTCACTTCCAAAAGTCTCCTCAACCCAAGAGTGAGAATCATCTAAAATCTTATGTGAAATAGCATCTGCATCGATTACTCTCATACCATTGAGAGCTAAAAGTGACGCCACAGTACTCTTACCTGTAGCGATTCCACCGGTTAGAGCAATAGCAAATTTAAAAGCCATTAGTTTTTAATCACACCTAAATACTCTTTTCTTATATAGTTAGGCATTGCAAATGAAGCTATATGAATATCACAGTTATAATAACTCAAATCATCCAACATATCTGCTCTTTGTAAAATTATATCTGCTGTTGGATGATACTCTTTTGAGGATAGAAGTGCCGTAGAACCACTGCCCAAATTGTAAGGCATAATAATTTTAAAATATCTGCCAAGTATTTGCATAAGTTCTCTATTTTTAACCACATCATTTAAATCAGGATGAGTGCAAACAAGCTGCCCATCCTCTTTTAAAACACGATTTATATGACCTGCTACAGCCATATCAACTTCCATTTCACAAATAACTACATCAAAACTTGCATCATCTTCATCACGAAGATTTTCCAAATCACAAAGGATTACCTTAGAATCAATATCACTATGCTTTTGGACTTCTTTTATCAGTAAATCTGACTTATCACTTATGATTAAAACACTATTTGGCACTTTGTTTGTACAGAGTGGAACATGCACCATCATTTCCGGATAGATAAAATTTTTCATTATTAAAATTCCTATATATTTATTAAAAGTAATTTTAGCATATTAGGATTAATTTTAGACTTAATGAAAAAAATGAGTGCTTAAAACCTTAAGTTTAACT
>JAGHAW010000082.1 GCA_021161305.1 Sulfurimonas sp. | reverse complement strand
TTTTAATACTTACTTTTTTACTAATCGCTTTTAGTGGATGTAGTACAAAAGGCAAAAGAACATACAGCAAACATAAATTTTCTGAACCCAAGACATACTCTAGTGACAAGAATCATCATAGTTCTTCAATGGATAAAAAAAGTTACTCTCATCCGACAATGAGACCATATGTTATAAGAGGAATCAGGTATCATCCAACCGTTGTTAGTGTTGGAGACCAGTTTAGAGGTAACGCAAGTTGGTATGGTCCTGCTTTTCATGGTAAATTTACTTCAAATGGAGAAAGATACAATATGTATGATATGACAGCAGCACATAAGACTCTGCCTATGAACACAATTGTAAAAGTCACAAACAGAACAAATGGATTAACTACTGTTGTTAGAATCAATGACAGAGGACCGTTTATTGCTACAAGAATTATAGATTTGTCAAAGTCTGCTGCGAGAAAGATAAATATGGTAGGAAGAGGGACCGCACCTGTTACTATCGAAGTTTTGGGCTTTCAAACAAAAGGCAAAAGAAGAATTCCTACTTATAAAGAGTTGAAGAAGAGTCCTCAAAAAAGAGCTATTAGTGATTTTGCTCTACAAATAGCATCTTTTTCAAGAATTGAAGGGGCTATAATTACTCAAGAAAAGTATGATAATAAAGATGGATATAAAACCATCATAAAAGATATTCAACAGGAGAGTGGTAGAAGTTTTAAGGTTTGGCTTAAAGGCTTTAAAAGTGAGCGAGAAGCTCGAGACTATAAAGCCCAAGGACATTTTGAAGGTGCATTTATCGTAAGAGAGGATTAAAATGATTACTAAAACTAGAAAAACAAAAGAGACGGATATTGAGATTTCATTAAAGTTATATGGTGTTGGTAAAAGCACTATTGACACAGGTGTGGGTTTTCTAGATCATATGCTAGAGAGCTTTTCAAAGCACTCTTTAATTGATTTAAATATTAAATGCAAAGGTGACACTCATATAGATGATCATCATAGCGTTGAAGATGTTGGTATCGTTCTTGGTTCACTGATTTGTGACGCTATTTATCCTGCAGAGGGTATAGAGAGATTTGGTAGTGCAAATATCGTTATGGATGAGGCTTGTGTGAGTTGCAACTTAGATATAAGCAACAGACCGTATCTAGTTTACGAGGTTGATATTGATGGTAAAGTCGGACTTTTTGATACAGAACTTGCTGAAGAGTTTTTCAAAGCATTTGTGTCTAGTGCAAGAATCAGTGCCCATATAGTTGCACTTAGAGGTAAAAACAAGCACCATATAATTGAAGCAGCTTTTAAATCATTAGCCGTAGCGATTCGTAGAGCAATTACTAAAAACAGTCGTGTTGGGATTCCCAGTACTAAAGATGTTTTATGATTAAACTGATTATTTTAGATGTTGACGGTTGCTTGAGTGATGGTAAGCTAATCTATTCAAATGATGCTATGGAGAGCAAAAACTTTAGCGTTAAAGATGGTCTTGGTATTAGCACTTGGGTGAAAATTGGTAATCAAGTTGCTATCATTACCGGCAGAAATTCTAAAATAGTCCAAAAAAGAGCAAAAGAGTTAGGTATCCAACATGTTTATCAAGGTATAAAAGATAAAGATAGAGTTTTAAAAGAGTTAGTTAGCTCACTTGGACTTAGTTTTAAAGAGGTTGGGGCGATTGGTGATGATCTTAATGATTACCATATGTTAAATCTAGTACAGAGAAGTTTCAGCCCAAAAGATGGTGTTAAAGAGATAAAAGATATAGTTGATAACATACTACCAAACAATGGTGGAGATGGTGCAGTTCGTCAGATGATAGATATTTTGGTTGATGAGAACAATCAAAGAGAAGAGTTTATGGCGATTTGGATATGAATATAAATATCTTTTTTCTACTTCTATCAATAGGTTTGTTGATGATTTTTTTCCTCTTCAAACCACTTGATATAAAAGAAAGGGATTTTGTTGATGTTCCTGTTTTTGAGTTAAAAGCTTTTACGCTTTATGAGTTAAATACAAAAGGATTAAGTACGGTTATGAGAGGGGACAGTGCAATTAGATATAGTGATAGATACAGAGTCTCAAATATAAACTATACTGACAACTCAAAAGAGTACATAGCTAACATGAAAGCAGATAATGGAACTTATAAAGATGAGTTTGTTAATCTAAACGGTAATGTTATATATCAGAGAGAAGATGGGCTAAGTTTTGAGACGCAAAAAGCAACTTATAATAAAAAAACAAAAATTGCTCGTGCTGTTACGGATTATGTTTCATATAGAGGAAGCAATAAAGTTGTAGGAAAATCGCTAATGTACAACAATATGTCAAAGACAATTAAATCAAAAAGCGTTGTAGCAAAATATCAATTACAAGAGGAGCAAAAATGAAAATTTTTATAATTTTAACACTTTTTTTAACATCGATTTTAATTTCACAAGAACTTAAAGTCAAAGCCAATCAGTTTAGTGCTGATGAAAAAGCAGGTATTTCTATATTTGAAGGTGATGTAAACATTATAAAAGGAAGTGACGAGCTTAATGCTTCAAAAGTAACTATCTTTACAAATGCAGAACAAGAACCAGTAAAATATATCGCACAAGGCAGTGTCTCTTTTAAGATTAAAACTAAAAAAGGCTCTCTTTATGAAGGAGTAGCCGGAAAAGTTATATTTTTACCTGTAGAAAAAGAGTATCACTTCTTTAAAAATGTATATCTTAAGCAGATAGATGAAAAAAAAGAGATACTTGGTGATGAAGTGGTTTTAAAAACTGTTGAGGGAAAAGCATATGCCAAAGGTGTTAAAACAGAGCCTGTTATCATGATTTTCAATATGCCAAAAGAGGAAGAAAAATAATGGTAGAGATAGTAGATGCAAAATTTATAACATCGGCTCCAAATATTTCAAAAGCACCAGAATCGGTGGAGCAAGATGAAGTTGTTTTTATGGCTCGTTCAAATGTTGGTAAAAGTTCACTCCTAAATGCTCTTACAAACCATAAAGGCTTGGCAAAGGTATCTTCAACACCTGGTAAGACAAGATTGATTAATTACTTTGATATTACTTTTATAGATAGAGAGAGTAGTGAAAAAAGTCATGCTAAGTTTGTTGATTTACCTGGTTTTGGTTATGCAAAAGTTTCAAAAGCCATGAAGTATGATTGGGAGAAAAATCTTACTGATTATATAGCACAAAGAGAGCAGATAAAACTTTTTGTACATCTTATAGATTGTAGGCATCCACATCTCGATATAGATACCTCTGTAAGTGATTTTTTATTCCAAAACTGTAGAGAAAATCAACATATATTACAAATTTTCACCAAGATAGATAAGCTAAATCAAAAAGAACAAAATGTACTTAGAAAAGAGTTTCCACATGCCATGATGGTGTCAAGTTCTAAAAAAAGAGGCACTCAAAAAGTGATAAAAATTATTTACGATATTTTACAAGAGAAAATAGATGAAACTTGAGTATATAAAAGCTAAACTTAGCGATATACCTAAAATGCAGGAACTTGTATCTCCTGAAGTTGAATCAGGTGTTATTTTAGCAAGAAGTTCGGATGAAATAGCTACGAATATAAGATCATATATCTTGGCTTTTAAAGATGGTGAACTTGTTGGGTTTTGTGCTATGCATATTCACACTTCATATCTTGGAGAAGTTAGGTCACTGATAGTAAAAGAGGGTGTTAGAGGTCAGAAAATCGGAGAAAAATTAGTTGATTTATGCCTAGATGAAGGTGCTTCTTTAGGACTTCAAAGAGTGCTTTGTTTAACCTATAAGCAATCTTTTTTTGAAAGATTGGGTTTCGTTGAAATTCCAAAAGAGTCAATACCTGAACATAAAATCTGGGCTGACTGTATTAAATGTAAACACTTTCCGATATGCAACGAAGTATCACTAATCAAAAACCTGTAGCATCTTTTCTTTATGTTGCTATATTTATAGTATATATAAGTTTAAGTAGCATATATCTTTTTTTACCACCTCTGTTTGCTGTGCTGTTTGTGCTTTTTTCTAAAGTTCTTGATAGAAAGGATGGAATTGGAATTTTTCTCATATCTTTTTGTTTGCTTGTTTTTGAATCTGAAAAAGGATATACACTATTTATCTCTATTATCTACTTTATACTTATCTATAAGTTTGTTATTCCAAAACTGAAACAAAATTTCAGTTGCTCTTCTTGCATAAAATTTTTATCCGTTGTGATTACTTATATTGGTTTTTTTCTATTTTGTTTGCTCTTGTCTAATATATTTTTACTACCTATGCC
>JAGHAW010000207.1 GCA_021161305.1 Sulfurimonas sp. | reverse complement strand
ATGTTATACTTCTAATAAATTTATACAAGGGGTTTTTAATGAGAATAAAGAGTATAGTACTTTTCACAGCTATTACAACTGCAAGCCTATTCGCACAATCTGGGGAGACATTATTTAATAATAATTGTTCAAGCTGTCACACTACAATGACTGGTGTTAATGAATCGGGTGGTGAAGTTACAAACATGTACGAGGCACCTTATGCTAAAGATGTTATTTCTAAATTAAAAACTGAAACTAAATCTAAAGCTGAATTTATCACTTTTATCAAAAACTATATTGAAAATCCGGCTAAAAGAAAATCTCTTTATAGTAAAAAAGCTATTAAGAGTTTTGGTCTTATGCCCTCTTTAAAAGGTGCTATGAGCGATGAAGAATCAACTAGATTGGCTAACTATCTTTATAGTGATTACAACAAAGGTGTTGTACTACCAACTAAAGTCTTAAAAAAAGAAGTAAAAACAGTCTCACTCGGTGAAAAACTATTTACTTACAATTGTTCAAGCTGTCACACTACTGTAATAGGCATCAATGAATCTGGTGGTGAAATTACAAATGTATATGCAGCACCACATGCCAAAGATGTAGTCAATAAACTAAAAGCAAGAACTAAAACTAAAGATAAATTTATCGCTTTTGTTAAAGATTATATTGAACATCCTCAGAAAAGAAAATCTCTTTATGGTAAAAGAGCAATAAAAGATTTTGGTCTTATGCCATCTCTAAAAGGTGTTATGAGTGATAAACAATCAACAGAATTAGCTAATTATCTTTATCATAAATACGATAAATAATTTTTATCATCTTTCTAACACTACTGTCTAATATCTTAATTTTAAGATATTAGATGCTAATCCTTTTAAAAAATCATATATTTAGTATATAAACTATATAATAAACTTCTTACATAAATACAAAAGTCTAAGGAATTCCCATACCTATGAAACCATCATTAATGGATTACACTCAAAAAGAACTTGCAACACTTATAAAACCATCATTTCGTGCAAAACAGATTTATGGTTGGCTGTATCATCAATATGTTTCAAGCTTTGATGAGATGAAAAATATTCCAAAAGCTTTAAAAGAGGAATTAGCAGAGAAATTTGTTGTAAATCCTCTTACTATTGTAAATAAAGAGATTTCAATAGATGGAACTATCAAGTATCTACTACAGATGCAAGACGGCAAGACTATGGAAGCTGTTTGGCTAAAGATGAAAGATACTCAAAGAGATGAAAATGGCGAAGTTATCCAAGAAGCAAAATACACTATCTGCGTATCAACTCAAGTTGGATGCAAAGTAGGGTGTGTATTTTGTCTAACTGCCAAAGGTGGTTTTACTAGAAATTTAACTGCAGGAGAAATAGTGTCTCAAGTAGTGACTCTAAAAAAAGATAATGAGCATAAACACAACAGAAAGATAAATATCGTCTATATGGGGATGGGTGAACCTCTTGACAACCTAGACAATGTAGCAAAAGCAATAGAGATATTTAAAGAAGAAGAGGGCTTATGCATCGGGGGAAAAAGACAAACAGTTTCAACAAGTGGGCTAAGCAATAAAATAGATAGACTTGGAGAGATGGATTTAGGTGTCCATATAGCAATTTCTCTTCATGCAGTTGATGATGAGCTTAGAAGTGAGCTTATACCGATGAACAAGGCTCATAACATTAACTCTATCATTGAAGCAGTTAAACGCTTTCCCATAGACACCAGAAAAAAAGTTATGTTTGAGTACCTTGTTATAAAAGGTAAAAATGATGACTTAGGCTCTGCTAAAAAACTTGTAAAACTTCTAAGTGGCATAAAAGCAAAAGTAAACCTAATCTACTTTAACCCATATCCAGGAACACCTTACGAGAGACCGTCTAAAGCTGATATGGTTGCTTTTGATGAGTACCTTATCAAACATGGGTTGTTATGCACCATACGAGATTCTAAGGGTATGGATATTAGTGCAGCATGTGGACAACTAAAAGAAAAAACGAAAGAGGAACTGTAGTGACCTATCTTGACATATTTGAAATAATTTTTGTTACGCTGGTCTTTGCTGGTGGTCTTTACAGTTTTATTAAAGCCGTTAAGAGTGAGGATTAAGGGCACCTCTAAAAACCCTTGCTTCCTCAGCATTGTAGCAGATATGCTAATGTGAGGCAAAATTACGCAGAAGCTACTAGTAGCTTCAAGTAGTTTTAACGAAGCAGTAGTTTATCTGCTATAATGCCCACAGGGAGCTAAAAAGAGAAGCGATCTTGCACACAATTTTTTATCGCCGTAGCTATGGCTATGACTTAAAAAAAGTTCTGCACAATCTTACCTCTCTTTTTAGCTCTGAGGATACAAGGGTTTTTAGAGGTGCCCTTAATTACAATCCAGTAATTTTTATGTGATATAATTGTACAAACTTAAAAGGAGAAATTATGGCTGAGAAAAAAACAAATACAGACCGTATTAAAAGAATCTACGATTTATGCGAAACACACTTTGGTGATATTCGTTTTGTTGGTATAAAATATCATAAAAAAATTGGTTGGATTGCAAAAGCACAGTTTGACGATGGATTTGAAAATCTGACTGCTGATGGTATCACCAGTGTTGAAGCACTTCGTAATCTGAAAAATCGTGTTAAAAAAATCATTAAAAGATATAACGCAGTATAAAATAGTTAATATTATAAACGACCAACACACCAGGGAGGTCGTCTATAAGTGTAATAATACCTTAGTTTTCTTATAAACAAATAATCTACAAAATCTTTTCTAATTTTCTTAAAAAAAACACAAATTACTAAATCTATTAAAAGTGTGTTATAGCCATTCAAGACCAAACCAAGGCACACCAGTAAATCATAAGTGGGTAAGATGTAAAGTAGCTATCTTAAAGCCTTTACTAGTAAAGGTGAAAGGTAGATGCTTTGCAGATTGCTTACTTAACTCGTATGTTAAATTTTTTTTAAAAAACTTCCTATACTGTCTAAGAGTAGTTCGTTAGAAAGTAGTATGTCGGAACTTAACTAAAGCAGCAAAGTCTAGCTTGTGCGAAAGTCGGATAATT
>JAGHAW010000162.1 GCA_021161305.1 Sulfurimonas sp. | reverse complement strand
TTATGATGAAGAAATTGAGCTTGCTGAACTAGGCTTTTATAAGCCACATTTTGATTTTGATACATCTGAAAAATATAAAGAAGAAATTACAAAAGTAAAATCATTACAAAAAAAGATGATTAGTGAGAAAACTGCAATTTATGCTACAACTGAATGGACTGTTGAAGGAAGTAAAGCAAAAGGTCGAACTATGAGTAACCGTGGGATTAGATTAACTGCACGAGCGTTTAATAATGAATGTGATTCTGCTACATCAAATGTAGCTTGGAATAATATTGAAAGAATGGAACAACGGATCATAAAAGCCTTTGAAGCAATAAATAAACTGAATGAATCTAATCATATTGTTATAGAATATGATTACTTAGAGTTAAAAATAAAAGAATTAAAGCTTACTCATGAATATAAAGAAAAAAAGCATGACGAAAAAGAGGAACAAGCTGAAATCAGAAGACAAATGAGAGAAGAGGCTAAACTTCAACAAGAAGCTGAAAAGGCTCAAAAAGATGAAGAGAAGTATCAAAAACTATTGGACAAAGCTAAAAATGAAGCTGAAAAAGCAAGTGGTGAAAAGCTAAACAAACTACAAGAAAGCATAAAAGCATTAAATTTAGATTTAGAAGAAGCACATGCAAAAAATGAAAGAGCAAAATCAATGGCACAGCAAACAAAATCAGGTCATGTCTATGTAATTTCAAATATAGGTTCATTTGGTGAGGATGTCTATAAAATTGGTATGACAAGAAGACTTGAACCACTTGATAGAATTAAAGAGTTAGGGGATGCAAGTGTTCCATTTATCTTTGATGTTCATGCAATGATTTATTCAGATGATGCACCTGCACTTGAAAACTCTTTACATAAATTGTTTGATTCGCAAAGAGTAAATTTAGTTAATTCAAGAAAAGAATTTTTTAAAGTGACATTAGAGGAAATTGAAACACAAGCTAAAAAAACATCAAATGATGTAGAATTTATTAAAACAGCTGAAGCTAAAGACTATATTGAGTCAAAAGCTATAAGAATGCAACTTCAAAACAAAGCTGATATTAAATCTGAACTACCAGAAGAACTTTAAAAACACAACAAGTACGAGGAGACCAATAATTTACCCTAGCGGGAAATTATTGCTCACGACAGTCGTTATATGAAGCCTAACGGCAAGAATCCCACCCATTCCATTTCAAAATGACATACTTTCAAGCCTAAAGAGTAAAACCTGATATAACTCTTATATGTGTAAGATTCAAACTTTATCAGATGATACTAAAACCTATAAACCCAAATACGAGATGCAAGATATATTCAGACTTTATGGGGATGATTATATAGCTAGACATAAACTTAACTCTATGCAGTTAAAAGCAATAAGAGACATATCGGTGTGTAGAACCTCTGCTATGGGCTACAATGCCAAAGAGTGTGGTAAGTGTAAAAACATAGAGTTTGCATATAATTCATGTCGCAATAGAAACTGTCCAAAGTGTCAAGGGGACGAGGTGCCCCTTGAGGGTATAAACGATATGATTGGATAGAAAACTAGCTCAACAAGCGTCAGACCAAGTGAGTGTTAAAACACGAATCGGTAAGACTCCAAACTACTCTTGATGTTCCCTACTATCATGCAGTCTTTACAGTTCCAAACCAACTATCTGAGATAGGTATCTATAACCAAAAGATATTTTATGAGATACTATTTAAATCTTCATCAGAGACTCTAAAACTCTTTGGCAATAACCTAAAATGGTGGGATGTTGATGAGGCTACATGTAGAGATAAAACCCCTAAAATAGATTTAGCATTCTTTGGCATACTTCATAGTTGGGGACAAACACTTGTATATCATCCACATATTCATTTCGTTGTTGCTGGTGGTGGCATAATGGGTAACACTTTGCTTCAACCTAAATACAAATCTAAGTTCTTGTTTCCAGTTAGAGCTATGAGTAAAGTGTTTCGTGGTATATTTATAGCTAGAGTTAAAAAGGCTTATTATGATGGTAGTTTAAAAGTTCATGATGAACTAAAAGACCCAAATTACTTTGAGAGCTACATAGACAACCTAACATCTCGCAAATGGGTAATCTACATGAAGTCACAGTTTAAGTCTTGCACAAATATAGTAGAGTATATGGCAAGATATACTCATAAAAGTGCCATAGCAAACAGCAGAATAGTTTCCATAGATAATAACACCATAAGGTTCAAGTACAAAGACTATAAAGATAATTCTAAAACCAAGACTATGAAACTAAGTAGTGATGAGTTCATAAAAAGGTTTCTCTATCACATCCCACCAAAGAGATTCTTTCGCATAAGGTACTATGGGGCTATACAAAGAGTCAAAAAGATGCAGAATATAAAAACTATAGAGATTCAACCGCAACATAAAAAAGTAAAACCTACATGTAAGAAATGTAAATGTGAGGATATACAAACAGTAGTAGTCATAGACAGATACAAAAAAGTAGTTCAAGGTTTAATGACACCAAAGATACTAACTCAAAAAGAGGAAAAAAGCTTTGATGATAGTGGATAATGTACAGACA
>JAGHAW010000088.1 GCA_021161305.1 Sulfurimonas sp. | reverse complement strand
TAATGGGTTTATATTTAAAAGAGAAGATGCTACTGCTAAAGATATACATGTAGAGTTTATAAACTATGAAAGTGTTGATGAAAATATCTTTAGAATGGTTAATCAGCTTGAGATAGTAGGTTATGAGAAACGCATACCTGATGGTATAGTATATATAAATGGACTTCCTTTAGTTGTCTTTGAGTTTAAAAGTGCCATACGAGAAGAAGCTACTTTACATGATGCTTATGTACAAATCACTACAAGGTATAAACGAGATATTCCAGAACTTTTTAAATATAATGCTTTTTGTGTCATTAGCGATGGAGTGAACAATAAAGCAGGTTCATTTTTTGCACCATATGAGTTCTTTTATGCTTGGAGAAAGATAACTGGTTATGAAGAGGAGGTTGATGGCATAAACTCTATGTACTCTATGATTCAAGGACTGTTTAATCGTGAAAGACTTATAGACGTTATACATAACTTTATTTACTTGCCTGATAAATCAACAAAAGATGAAAAAATAGTTTGTCGTTATCCTCAGTATTATGCAGCTAGAAAATTATTTGAGAGTATAAAAAAGCATCAAAAGCCACATGGAGATGGAAAGGGTGGTACATACTTTGGTGCTACTGGTTGTGGGAAGAGTTATACTATGCTGTATCTCAGTAGATTGCTTATGAAAAGTGTTGAGTTTTCAAGTCCTACCATCATACTCATAACTGATAGAACAGATTTAGATACTCAACTATCATCACAGTTTTCAAATGCTAAAGATTTTATAGGTGATGATGGTGTTGTAAGTGTCTCTAGTCGTGATGATTTAAGAAAACGACTCCAAGGTAAAAAGAGTGGAGGAGTATTTTTAACTACTATTCATAAGTTTACAGAAGATACTGAGTTGCTTAGTGATAGAACTAATATTATATGTATCTCTGATGAGGCTCATAGAAGTCAGATAAATCTAGACCAAAAAGTAAAAGTAACAGATAAAGGTGTTAAAAAAACTTACGGTTTTGCAAAGTACTTACATGATTCACTACCAAATGCTACTTATGTTGGTTTTACGGGTACACCGATAGATGCTACGCTAGATGTGTTTGGTGAGATAGTAGATAGTTATACCATGACTGAATCTGTAAGAGATGAGATAACAGTTCGTATAGTTTATGAAGGCAGAGCGGCAAAAGTACTTCTTGATAACTCAAAGCTTGTAGAGATAGAAGAGTATTATGAGCAGTGTGAGGTAGATGGAGCTAGTGAATATCAGATAGAAGAGAGTAAAAAAGCTACTACTAATATGACCGCCATTATAGGTGATCCTGATAGAATTAGAGCAGTTGCAAGAGATTTTGTTGAGCATTATGAAAAGAGAGTGGATGAGGGTGCTACTCTTAAAGGGAAAGCTATATTTGTATGTAGTAGTAGACTTATAGCATATGAGTTTTATAAAGAAGTTGTAGCTTTAAGAGCAGAATGGGCTGAGGTTAAGGGTGTTGGAGATGATATTTTACCACTAGAGCGAATCAAAATGATTATGACTCGAAATAGAGATGATGAAAAAGAACTTTATAATCTTCTAGGAAACAAAGAGTATAGAAAAACTCTCGATACTCAGTTTAAAAATGAAAAATCAAACTTTAAAATAGCCATAGTTGTTGATATGTGGCTGACGGGTTTTGATGTTCCATTTTTAGATACTATCTACATAGATAAGCCAATACAACAGCATAACCTTATTCAAACAATTTCAAGAGTAAATAGAAAGTATAAGTCTAAACAAAAAGGGCTTGTAGTTGACTATATAGGCATAAAAACTGCAATGAATAAAGCTCTTAAGCAGTACTCAAAAATTGATAGTCAAAATTTTGAAGATATAAAAGCTTCTGTAGTTGCAGTTAAAGACCAGTTGGATTTATTGGCTAAGCTGTTTTATAAGTTTGATAGTTCGTATTATTTTAATGGTTCTGCCGTAGAACAACTAGAATGCTTAAATAAGGCTAGTGAGTATGTTCAACTAACAAAAGAGTTAGAGAGACGCTTTATGGCTCTTGTGAAGCGTTTAAAATCAGCATATGATATAAGTTGTGGTAGTGAGTCATTTACTCAAGATGAAAAAGACCATATACACTTTTGTCTGGCTGTTCGTTCAATCATTGTTAAGTTAACTACTGGAGTGGCATTAGATTCTAATCAAATGAATAAGAAAGTGACAGAGATGATAAAAGAAGCACTTTATAGTAATGGTGTTTCTGAGATATTTAAACTCGGTGGTGAAGATGAAACCAAAATAGATATCTTTGATGAAGATTATATAAATAAAATTCAAATGATAAAACTACCAAATACCAAAATAAAACTTCTGCAACAACTCTTAGCTAAAGCACTTGATGAATTTAAAAAAGTAAATAAAATCAAAGCAATAGATTTCTCTAAAAAGTTTAAGAGCCTTGTAGAAAAGTACAATGAAAGAAAAGAGGAAGATGTACTAAGAAGTGAAGTTTTAGAAGATTTTACAGATGAGATAATAGACCTATACCATAGCCTACAAAAAGAGAAAGAGTCATTTGTAGATATGGACATAGGTTTTGAAGAAAAAGCTTTTTACGACATACTAAAATCAATAGCACATAAATTTGATTTTGATTATCCTGAAGATAAATTAATCAATCTTGCTCGTGAAGTTAAAAAAGTGGTTGATGATAAAACGAGCTACACTGACTGGAACAATAGAGATGATATAAAGGCTGAGTTAAAAGTTGACCTTATAATATTGTTGGCTGAAAATGATTATCCGCCTATTACTAAGGATGAGGTGTTTAAAGAGATATTTGAACAGGCTGAGAATTTTAAGAAGTATAGTGTGAATAAATTACTTTAAGTTTTTTTGATATAATTACTTTCATTAATTTAAAAAATATAGAAAGGTTTAGTTATGGAGTGTGAATTTCCGAGTGTAAACTCAAATAAACAAGAGATTAGAGAGATTTTTGATAGCGTTAAGATTATTGCAGTTGTAGGGTTATCACCGAATCCTACTAAAGATAGTCATATTGTACCTAAGTATTTGCAAGAGCGTGGTTATAAGATAGTGCCTATCTATCCAAAAGAGGAAACTATTCTTGGTGAAAAAGTTTATCGTTCTCTTTTAGAGATTCCTTTTGATGTGGATATGGTAAATATTTTTAGAAAACCTGCAGCACTGGATCCTATTGCTGATGCTTGCATAGAAAAAGGCAATGTTAAAGTATTTTGGGCTCAAAAAGGTATAGTTAACAATGCAGCGGCAGAAAAAGCCAGAGATGCAGGTATGACAGTTGTTCAAAATATGTGCAGTATGGTAGAACACAGACATATGCAAGGGTAATAATTGTTAGATATAAATAAAATTTATGAAGCTAAAGAGCGTATAAAAGATGTTGTTGTAGATACTCCCTTTTCTGTTGCACCTTTTTTAAGTGAAGCATCAGGTTGTGATGTTTATCTTAAAAAAGAGAACTTGCAAATTACGGGTGCTTTTAAAATTAGAGGTGCTTACAACAAAATAGCCTCTCTCTCCGATGAACAAAAGGCATGTGGAGTTGTAGCTGCGAGTGCAGGAAATCATGCACAGGGAGTTGCTCTTTCGGCTTCAAAGTTTGGCATAAAAGCTGTAATTATCATGCCAGATTCAACACCTCTTACAAAGGTTAATGGAGTTAAACATTTTGGTGCAGAGGTTATTCTTAAGGGTGCTAATTATGATGAAGCCTACTCTTATGCTCTCTCTTACGGAGAGGAAAACTCTCTAACTTTTGTTCATCCTTTTGAAGATGATGTTGTTATGGCAGGGCAAGGAACTGTTGCTCTTGACATCTTAGAGAAATGTGAAGATTTGGATGCTGTTTTGATTCCAGTTGGTGGTGGTGGACTTATCTCAGGTATGGCATGTGCAATTAAAAGTATAAATCCAAACATTGAAGTTATTGGGGTTAGTGCTGCCGGTGCTCCCGCTTTTAAAAATTCATTTGATTTGAAAAAAGCGATTGACACAACAAGTGTAAGAACTATTGCAGATGGTATAGCTGTTCGTGATACTTCAGAAGTTACTCTTTCTTATGCACTTAAAACTGTTGATAAAATCATAAGTGTTGATGATGAAGAGATTGCAAATGGGATTCTCTTTTTGCTAGAGAAGCAGAAGCTTGTTGTTGAGGGTGCCGGTGCTGTTGGAGTTGCTGCTCTGCTTCATGGTAAGCTAGAACATTTAAAGGGTAAAAAAGTAGCAGTTGTTCTTAGTGGAGGGAACATGGATGTTACGCTTTTGTCTGTTATCATCGAAAAGGGTCTTTTAAAATCTGCACGCAAGATGAAACTAACTGTTACACTTATAGATAAACCAGGTTCACTTATGAGATTTACTGAAATACTTCAAGAGTTAAATGCAAATATAGTTCATATAGCTTATGATAGAACTTCTATATCATTGGATTATGGTGATGCTAATGTAACTGTACATATTGAAACAAAAGGTACAGAACATCAAGAAGAGATACACACTATGTTAAAAGCAGAGGGATATTTAAGAGATTAATTATGATGAAGCCAATAAGTAAAAAGAAATTTGAAAAACCGATAATTCTGATAAAGACTTTAGATAGTGGAGATTTGTTAGTTGTTGATTCTAATACAACAGTAGCAATTATGGATAGATTTAGTTTTGAACTTAAAGGTGGATTTAAAGGTAAAATATCTCATACTGAATTTAGTTGTAGAGTTGTTGATTTTAGTAGAGATAAAAACTATTTTGTGTCTATAAGTAGTGATTCTAAAGAGACAAAACTTTTTAATATAAAAACAAAAAAACTAATTGCTAAGATAAATAGGCATCATGGAGCTATTGCTTGTGTTGCTATTGATCTTATGGGTAGATATATGTTTTCTTGTGGTGAAGATGGTAAAACATTTGCTACCGATATAAAGAGTACAAAACTAGCTTTTACACTACCTGTTCATGTAGATGCTATAACCGATATAGTATTTAGTGATAACTCCATTTGGTTAGCAACTGCTAGTTATGATAAGAAGATACAACTATTTAGCTTATCTACAATGTCACCATCTCATAAGCTTATAGGACATTCATCTGCTGTTGTAAAAATGCAATTTTTGAGTAATAATAGGCTTTTTAGTATTGATAAAGATAGTAACGGTATCGTTTGGGATATAAAAAAAGGTAAAGTTCTTGTAAGGTTAAAAGGGATACATGATAGTGTTCTTCATGTTACAAAAAGTAGTGATGATGAGTTTCTTTTTTTAGGAACTGCTCTTGGTTATATTTTAGTATATGAACTAGAAAAGTATAAACTTCTTTCAGCAAAATATATTAAACTAGATAGTTCTATAACTGCACTTGGTTTTAATGAAGCACAATACAGCTTGATGATTGCAACAAAAAAATCTGAACTTTTTTTCTATAATATATTTTATGGTGAAAAAAATTTAGAAGAGTTTGTTCAGAAAAAAGAATATGCTTCTATTCATAAATATCTTGAAGTAAATCCACTTTTGATATATACAAAAGTAATGAAAAAAGTTGAGATAATTTGGGACTTAACTGTTAAAAAAGCAAAACTTGCTCTTGAAAGAAACGATAAAGTAGCAGCAATAAAACTTTTTAAAAGTTTTAAAAATATTCCAGAAAAGAACAGAATAATGCAAAAGATTATCTTAGAGTATGCTGAATTTAACAAGTTTGTTATCTATGTAAAGCAGGCTAAATTACCTTTAGCATATTCTATGGCAAATAAATATCC
>JAGHAW010000255.1 GCA_021161305.1 Sulfurimonas sp. | reverse complement strand
ATCTAATAAAATAGATAGAGAAATATTGAGAAAACTAAATTTTTTTATTGATGGGTTTATATCAAAGTCTATGGATATTATACTCAAAAAGAATTAGGTTTTATGTACGAAAGTTGAGTTAATATATAATAAATACCATTTTAGATAGAATATCAAGAATTTATAAAGTAATAATTATTGGAGAATTAATGGACGCAGCCAAATATATTTGGATGAATGGAGAGTTTGTAGCTTGGGAAGATGCTAAAGTACATGTTTTGACGCATACGATACATTATGGAAATGGTGTTATTGAGGGAACAAAAGCATATAAGACTAAAAAAGGTTATGCTATTTTTCGTCTAAATGATCACACAAAAAGACTTAAAGAATCTGCAAAAATGACTATGATTAACATACCATACAGTATTGAAGAACTAAATGCAGCACAGATTGAATTGATAAGAAAAAATGATTTCAAAGGTGATAATGTTTACCTTCGTCCATTTTCATTTTTAGGTTATGGAGTTATGGGACTTTACCATAAAGATGCACCGGTTGAAACTGCAGTAGCGGCGTGGGAATGGGGTGCTTATCTTGGTGAAGAAGGTATGAGAAAAGGAATTAAACTTAAAATTGTTTCTATGACCCGTCCCGCAAATACTTCAAATATGGGTAAAGCAAAAGCTACAGCAAACTACCTAAACTCCCAAATGGCTAAATATGAAGCTATTGATTGTGGATATGATGAAGCACTTCTTTTAGATGACCAAGGTTATGTAGCAGAGGCTAGCGGTGCAAGTTTTTTTATGGTTAAAGATGGTGAACTTATTACTCCTCCGAGTGATAATGCCTTAGCTTCTATAACTCAAAAAATGGTTATAGAGATGGCAGAAGATTTTGGTATAAAAGTTAGTCGTCGTCGTATAACTCGTGAAGAAGTCTATGTAGCTGATGAAGCATTTTTAACAGGAACTGCAGCTGAAATTACTCCAGTTGCAATAGTTGATGCTAGAGAGATTGGTTGTGGTTCCCGTGGAGTTATGACTGAAATGATTCAAAGTACTTACTTTGATATAGTTTTTGGTCGTAATGCTAAATATGAGCATTACTTAACTTATATAGACTAAGGAAATAAACAGATGAAGGAAAATATTTTAATGGCATCAGATATGAATGATTACTTTAACAAAAAGAAGAGTGAGAATGGAGGCTTTGGAAAAAAGTCTAGCGGTGGTTCTGGTGGAGGTCCACAATTTCCAAAAATAGATCTGAATTTTGGTGGTGGAAAAGCTGGTATGGCTTACTTTTTGGTTGCTGTTGTGGTTCTGCTTGTTTTGGCAAAACCTTTTACTATCATCGAAGAGGGTGAAAGAGGTATTTTAAGTACAAATGGTAAGTATCAAGACCAAGCACTGCTTCCAGGGCTTCACTTTATCGTACCGGTTATTCAAAAAGTATATACCGTAGATACTAAAGTTCGTATTATTAACTATGCAGCTCGTATTGAAGCTACTGCAAGAGAATCAGGAATTATTGCAAAACCGGCGGTAACTGTTCTGGATAAAAGAAGTTTACCTGTCTCTATTGAACTAACTGTTCAGTATAGATTAAATTCACAGTTTGCTGCTCAAACTATCTCAAATTGGGGTTTCTCATGGGAAGATAAGATTATCAATCCTGTTGTTAGAGATGTTGTTCGTAATGTAATCGGTAAATATGATGCAGAAGCACTTACGCAGATGAGAAATGACCTTGGAACAGAGATTGAAGCAGGGATTAGAGATAGCGTAATGGCACTTAAAAATGCTCCAGCCATACTTCAATCTGTTCAACTAAGAGATATAGTTTTACCTCAAAAAGTTAAAGATCAGATAGAAAGAGTTCAGATTGCCAAGCAAGAGGTTCAAAAAGCAGAACAAGATGTTCAGCGTGTAAAACAAGAAGCATTAAAAAGAGCTGCAGAAGCTGAGGGTGTTGCCCAAAAAGCTAGAATCGAAGCTAAAGGTAAGGCAGACGCTGTAACTATTGAAGCAGATGCACAAGCAAAAGCGAATATTTTAATTTCTAAGTCATTAACTACTAAACTTTTAGCATTAGAGCAAATAAAAGTTCAAGGTAAGTTTAATGAAGCTCTTGAAGTAAACAAAGATGCAAAAATCTTCTTAACACCTGGTGGTTCAACTCCAAATATCTGGGTTGATACTAAAGATATTCAAAAAAGAACTACGGCTAACTAAGAGATGAAAGAGATATTAGATAGAGTAGATTGGCAAAAATGTGAACTTTTACCCGTAATTGTTCAAGATGTTGAAAATAACGAAGTGTTGATGATGGCTTATATGAATAGAGAGGCATTGGAGCTTTCTCTAACTACAAGGATTGCACACTATTTTTCAAGAAGCAGACAGAGAATGTGGAAAAAGGGTGAAAGTAGCGGGCATACTCAAACTATTCACTCTTTTAATATAGATTGCGATAATGATACTCTTCTTATAAAAGTAACTCAAAAGGGTGTGGCATGTCATACAGGTCGTCGTTCTTGTTTTTTTACAGAGTTAGAGAGTGGTAAGTCAAATTCTGATATAGAAGTAAGTTCTGAAGCTATGTATGGAGTAATAGATACTCTTTATCATACGATTCAAGAGCGAAAAAATGCAGATCCATCTACATCATGGACAGCAAAACTTTTAAGCAAGGGCGATAACACGATTTTGAAAAAAGTTGTAGAAGAAGCTGGTGAATTTTGTTTTGCATATAAAGATAGTGATGAGTCTGAGATGATTTATGAAGCAGCTGATTTAACTTATCATATGCTAGTAGCTTTAGCTGCTAAAAATATCTCTCCAGACAGAGTAAAGCAAGAGTTGGCTCGTAGATTCGATATGAGTGGTATAGCTGAGAAAGATTCAAGAAAAGACTGATGAAAGCTAAAATAACTGCTTTAATAGATGGTCTAATCGCTTATGATTACATTCTGTTTGGCGTGGTTTTTGTGCTTTTTATACTTTTTATTACTCTTGCAATTATACTTAGAAAAAAAAGTGGATTGGCAATTTTTCTAGCACTCTTTTCATTTCTTCTGCTTTTTTTGGCTCCCACTATTGGTTATGTGCAGATGCATAAAATTTTATTTAAAAATTCTACAGAATTAATCTCTCAAAAAAAACTTTCATTTACTAAAGCAGTTGTCGTAAAAGGAACTCTTAAAAATGAGTCAAAATTTGATTTTAAGAGTTGTGAGATAACAGCAAGTGCTTACAAGGTTAGTGAAAATTCTATCAAAAATTTTCTATTTAAATTAAAACCATTTAAAAAGATGTCGATTTTAGAGTATGATATTTTAAAAGGGGATGTCAGGAAATTTAAGATTATAGTTGAACCCTTTACATACTCGAAAGAGTATAATAT
>JAGHAW010000224.1 GCA_021161305.1 Sulfurimonas sp. | reverse complement strand
CTTTGTAATAACTTCTAAAAAATTGGTATCAAATTTATATGTAAATTTTTTAATACTTTTTTTTAGAGATCTGCTTAATTTAAAATCATCCAATTCCATTATAAGTCTTGGATCTGGTGACCACCAAATTATAGGGTCATCTTTTGAGTACCATGGAAATATTCCATTAATATATGCTTTAACAAGTCTTGATGGATTTAAATCTCCACCCCATGCAACTATTCCATCTTCATTGGCTTCGTTGGCATGTGGGAATTTTAATTCATATTTATTTAGCTGTGGTATCAAGTTGTTTAATAGTTAGAGTTAATTCTTTTTTATAATCAACTTCAACTTCTCCACCATTTTTTAGTTTTCCAAATAAAATTTCATCACTTAATTTGTTTGTTATATTATCTTGAATAAATCTTTTAAGTGGTCTAGCACCCATCTCTATAGAGTATCCACTGTCTGCTAAATGTTCAATAGCTCTGTCTGATATATTTACATTGATTTTTTTCTTTTTAAGTTCTTGATTAAGTTCTGCTATAAATTTAACAGCAATATTTCTAACTGTTTGGATACTTAGTTGTTCAAAATTTACTATGGCATCTAATCTATTTCTAAATTCTGGAGTAAAGAAGGATTTTAATTCTTCATTTTGAGAGAGAGAAGAATCTTTGTTGAATCCCATTACACTTCTTGCAGTTGCTCCAATATTTGAGGTCATAATGAGTATGACATTTTGAAAATTTGCTTTATAGCCATTGTTGTCAGTAAGTGTGGCACTATCCATAATTTGTAAAAGTATATTTATCAAATCTGGGTGAGCTTTTTCTATCTCATCTAATAGTAAGACACTATATGGATGTTTTTTAATGGCTTCAGTAAGAAGTCCACCCTGTTCGTATCCTACATAACCCGGAGGTGCTCCAACCAGTCTGCTTAGAGCGTGTTTTTCCATATATTCACTCATATCAAATCTTTCAAAATTTATACCTAAGGTGTCACTTAGTGCAATGGCTAGTTCAGTTTTTCCAACACCTGTTGGTCCAGAGAAAAGAAATGAGGCTATTGGTTTATTTGGTGGTGTTAATCCAGCTTTTGAAATTTTAATAGCTTTGCTTACCTCTAAGACTGCTTTTTCTTGTCCTATAACTTTTGCTTTTAAATTATCATCTAAACTTGAGAGTGCTATAGTTTCATCTTTATTGACTTTAGCACTTTGAATTCCTACAATGCTAGAAATAGTTTTTTCAATATCAGTTGCAGTTATTTTGGCTCTTTTAGATTTCTTAAGATGAAATGAGGCAGCTGTTTCATCTATAAGATCTATCGCTTTATCAGGTAAAAATCTATCTGTAATATATCTTTTTGAAAGCTCAACTGCACTGTGAAGTGCTTCATTTGTATATTTTATACCGTGGTGTTCTTCATATTTACTTTTTAAACCTTTTAAAATCTGATAGCTTGTTTTTGTGGAAGGTTCATTTATATCTACTTTTGAAAATCTTCTGCTTAGTGCTTTGTCTTTTTCAAAACCATTTCTGTACTCTGCATAAGTTGTAGCACCCATACATTTTAGTTCTCCAGATGCTAGGGCAGGTTTAAGTTGGTTGGCTGCGTCCATAGTTCCGCTTGTTGCACCGGCACCTATAAGTGTATGAATTTCATCTATGAAAAGTATTGCATTGGGGTGTGATTTTAATTCATCCATCAGACCTTTTAATCTCTTTTCAAAGTCCCCCCTATATTTTGTACCAGCTACTAAAGCACCCATATCTAGTGCAAAAAGCTCAGCATTTTTGATAATATCTGGAACGCTCTTTGAGATAATTTCCAGTGCTAAACCTTCAGCAATAGCAGTCTTACCAACACCGGCTTCACCTACTAAAATAGGGTTGTTTTTCTTTCTCCTACATAGGATTTGTATAACTCTTTTTATCTCATCTGCTCGTCCTATAACTGGATCAATTTTTCCATCTTTTGCTTTTTGAAGAAGGTTTATAGAGTATTTGTCTAAAAAGTTTTTAGCCTCATTAATATCTGCAGAGGTGGTGGTTTGGGTATGAGAGATAACTTCTAAAACATCAAGTCTTGAGATTTGATACTCATTTAGAAGTATGTAGCTAAAAGTGTTTTCCTCCTCGTAAATGGCAGCTATAAGATCTCCTATATCAGCATTTTGCTGTTGTGCACTTTGAATGTGTTTTATCATATTATCTATAAGACGAGAGAGGGCTACACTTTCATATGGTTCTTTATCAATATCTTTGGGAAGAGCATCTATATTTGATTTGATGTATTCTGCCAGAGATTTTCTCATACTGTTTACATCACCACCACAAATAGAGATAATCTCTGCACCCTCTTTTGAGCTAAGTAGAAGATAAAAAACATGTTCAATAGTTAGATACTCATGTCTTAATTCTTTTGCGAATAGGATTGATTTTTGGAATATATCATTTAGGTTTGGAGTAATCATAATTTTATTCTTCCTCCATTGTAGCTTTTAGAGGAAAACTGTGATCTTTTGCTTTTTTAATTACCTGCATAACTTTTGTTTCAGCTATTTCATGGGTATAAACACCACATAAACCTTTGTCTTTTTTATGAACTTCAAGCATAATATTTTCTGCTTCTTGATAGCTTTTATGAAAAACACTCATTAAAACATCTACTACAAAATCCATAGAAGTATAATCATCATTTAAGATATAAACTTTATATTTTTTTGGATGTTTTAGAGATATTTCATCTAAAAGTTCAAACTCTGTATTTGTCGCCATTGATTATCCTATCTGTAAACTCAAATTTGTTATAATTATAGAGATTATAGCAAATTAGGGATAATTTTGAAAAAAAGAATTTTTATTACAGCAACAAATACAGATATCGGTAAGACTTATACAACAAAATTACTTCTAAGAGAGTTTGCTTCTCGTGGTTTAAGGGTTGGTGTTATTAAGCCTATAGAGACTGGTGTAGTCGATGGTTATGCTCCTGATGGAAGTGAACTTTTGGCATTTGTAAAAGAGTTGAATAGTGAGTTTGAAAATATAACTTTAAAAGATATTGTGCCAATTAGTTATGAACTTCCTGCTGCTCCTTTTGTATCATCAAATAATACACCACTTGATTTTAAAAAGTTAAATTTAGCGATAGAAAAACTTGAAAAATTATGTGATATTTTAATTATTGAGGGTGCTGGTGGGCTTTATGTTCCTATTGATGGTAATACTATGATGATAGATTTGATTAACTGTTTTAAAGCTTCAACTTTGTTGGTTACTCATTGTTCACTTGGTTGTATTAATGACACTTTGCTTAGTTCAAAAGCACTTTTAGAGAAACAAATTCCACATGCCATAGCTTTTAATTGTAGAAATAAGGTGAATTACGAAGCAAGAGAGGATAGCCTGGGCTATAATAATAGTTTTAAGAAAGTTTCAGCACCATATTTTGAGAAAATTGGCTTTGAAGTTTTAAAAGTTGATGAAAATATTGACACTATTTGTGATGTCTTGTATAATTTGTAAATTAGATGAAGAGAGGAAAGTATGCAACACTTAATTCGTACAGATGATTTTACAATTGACGAGATTGATGAGATTTTAGCTGACGCAAAAAAGTTCAGTAATGGTTGTTTTGATAGAATACTTCAAGATAAGATAATAATAACGCTATTCTTTGAAAACTCAACTCGTACTAAAAGTTCTTTTGAGATTGCGGCTAAAAGACTTGGGGCTGAGATAGTTCATCTTGATGTTGCACAAAGCTCAACTAAAAAGGGTGAAACTTTAGTAGATACTGCTATGAATCTTGATGCTATGGGTCCACATGCCATAATAGTTCGCCATAAAAATGCAGGTGTTCCTAAAATACTTTCAAACTATACAAAAGCTTCTATAATCAATGCCGGAGATGGTGCTCACGCACATCCTACTCAAGCACTTTTAGACCTTTTTACTCTTAGAGAGCATTTTGGTGATTTGAGTGGTAAAAAAATTGCGATTGTCGGAGATATAAAAAATTCTCGTGTGGCTAACTCAAATATAGAACTTTTAACTCGTTTTGGGATGGAGGTAATCTTAGTTGCACCTCCACATTTTTTGCCAAAAACAACTCTAAAAACAACTCATTTTTTAGCTAGTATTATAGATGATGTAGATGCTATTATGAGTCTTAGAACTCAAACAGAGAGACACTCCTCTCAAAGTTATGCTTCTCTAAAAGATTATGCAAGTGATTTTTGTATAACTACCGAGCTTGTGGGAGATAGAGATATTGTGCTTCTTCACCCCGGTCCAGTTCATAGAAATATAGATATTTGTGATGCACTTTTGGCTGATAAAAGATGTAAGGTTTTAGAACAGGTTTCAAACGGTGTATCTGTAAGAATGGCAGTTCTTAAAAAACTAATAAGTACCTCACCATAAAGAACCCCAAGTTCAGAAGTTTAAAAAGAGGGCTAATGCAAGACGAAGATTCGCAGGAGCTACTAGTAGCTTCAAGGATTTTCAACGAAGCAGTAGCCTTCTTTTTAAACTTCCCTTCGGGCGATAAGTAAATAGCCCTATTGCGTCGTTAGATTCCTTTGGATTAGCTAGCTAGTCTTTCAGAAATCTGCCTAGTACTAGAGCTATTTACTTATCGCTGAAATTGGGGTTCTTTATGGTGAGGTACTTAAATGACATTTAGTGAGATAAACAGGCTTGGACAAGAGAGAAAGCCTTTTTTATTTATAAGTGATTTTAAGGCTAAAAATTTTAAAGTTATTCTTTTAGAAAATCTTAACAAAGAAGATGTTGAGTTTGAGATAGATGAAAATTTTATATCAAGTGAACATGAACACTTTTTAAAAAAATTCCCATTGTCCTTTATTGAATATAAGAAAAAATTTGATTATGTTATAGAGAAAATAAAGTCAGGTGACACCTACCTTTTAAATCTTACTCAACCTACAAAGATAGAAACCATTCTTACTTTAAAAGAGATATATTCACATGCCAATGCTCACTATAAGTTGAGATATAAGGATGAGTTTATCTGTTTTTCACCTGAAAAATTTGTTCAAATCAGAGATGGTAAAATTCACACATACCCTATGAAAGGGACAATAGATTCTTCACTTTCAGATGCAAAAGAGAAAATTTTAGAAGATAAAAAAGAGATGGCAGAGCATATAATGGTGGTAGATCTTTTAAGAAATGATCTTTCAATTATGGCTAATGATGTAAAAGTAGAGAGATTTAGATATGTGACCGAGATAGAAGCAGGAGATAAAAAACTTCTTCAAGTTAGTTCACATATTAGTGGTAAGTTGAATGATTCTTGGCATATGGAACTAGGAGATATACTGAAATCTCTTTTGCCAGCTGGAAGTATAAGTGGAACACCTAAAAAATCTACTTTGAAGATTATCGAAGATATTGAGGGGTATGACAGAGGTTACTTTAGTGGTGTTTTCGGTGTTTATGATGGGGAGAGTTTTGATAGTGGAGTTATGATTAGATTTATGGAAAAAAACGAAGAGTGCTATACCTACAAAAGTGGTGGTGGTATTACTCTGGATAGTAACGCCACTTTAGAGTATAATGAGTTATTAGATAAGATTTATTTACCATAAAAAAAAAGGGGGGGGAGTCCATGAAATTAGATAATTTTTTTACGAGTGGATGGAGTTTTCCCAAAAAAGAGATGCTTTTAAGAAACAGGTATCAGATGGTAAATATTGCGTTGGTGACATCTAGTTTTGCCTTTATATACGGAATTATTATAAACAGCTTAAGTACTCTCTTTGAGTTTGTGCTTCTTGAGGGTATTCTGGTACTGGTGAATATTATACTTTTTTTCGTGCTGAGAAGATATAAAAATTCCTTTGAGAGTGTGACTATGATTATAACGCTTCAATGTACACTCTTTCTAACTTATATCATATATACCACAGATGTTGAATCTATGAAATTTACTTGGTTATTTACATATCCGATTGTACTTCTCTATTTTCAAAAAGGAAACAATGGAATATATTGGCTTGTTTCTATGATGTTTTTGTTGATAATGGCACCAATACAAAACTTTATAGAGGTAAAATTAACTACATTTGAAGTGATATATATATCGTTGGTTTTAATGATTTTAGCTGTTATCGTCTACTTTTATCAAATTAAAATGAATGAAGCAACAGATTTGATTTTGCAACAGCAAAAAATGCTTCTTGATTTTAATACTAAACTTGAAAGTCAGGTAAAAGATAAAACTGTTGAGTTACGAGAACTTAATAGATATTTAGAGAAAAAAGTGCAAGATAAAGCAGATGAACTTATACAAAAAGAGAGAGTGATAAGTACTCAATCAAAACAGGCAATTATGGGTGAAATGATAAGTATGATTGCTCATCAGTGGAGACAGCCTCTTTCTACAGTTACTCTGCAAATATCAAATCTGCAACTTAGAAGACTTTTAGGTGAAGAAGTAAATTGTGAAGTTGTAGATAAAACATTAAGTGAAATTAGTAACACGATTATATATCTATCAAACACTATAGATGATTTTAAGACATATTTTCATCCAGATAAAGAGTCTCATACTATTGAAACATATGAGTTAATACAAAAAGCAGTCAATTTTATCCTAACAAGACTTCAACATAGCAGTATAGAAATTTTAGTAGAAAAAAAAGATAAAATCATGATTAGTACATATGAAAATGAACTTATTCAAGTTCTTATGATTTTGCTAAATAATGCTGTTGATGCTCTTGAATCGACGCAGAGGGAAGAACCTAAAATCAATATTTGTGTAGAAGATAGTGATAATAAAATTTTGATTTTTATAAGAGATAATGCAGATGGTATAAGTGATGATAATTTACCACATATTTTTGAACCATATTTTAGTACAAAAGATAAAAATGGAACAGGACTTGGTTTATATATGAGTCAAGCTATAATTGAAAAACAGTTTGATGGAAAGATTAGCGTTGAGACTTCAAGCAGTGGGACAACTTTTGTGGTAGAGATATTAAAGCAGGTTTGAGTAGATTGTTGCAAAGTGTGACAGTGATTTTTTCTCTATTTATCAACTATTTTCTAATTGTCTTTTTTTTAAAGACTTTTTATCTGTTATATTTTCTAGCTCTTATTTTGGTCTGTTGTCTTGTCTATATTGTCAAATTTAGACTTACGAAAGACTTTTTGATTGTTTATATTTTGCTTCTTTATGCTTCTATCTTTTTGTTTGATTATTTTGATGAGGATATATTTGAAATATATCTGTTTTTAAATTTAGATGTAATATATAGTTATGTTGGTGGGGTAGTTGCATATATTTTAGCGATTTTACACTCATTTATTCTGTTT
>JAGHAW010000063.1 GCA_021161305.1 Sulfurimonas sp. | reverse complement strand
GTAGAGTTTATAAAATCTCAAAGAGAACCAAACTATGACAAAAGTTTTTTGGTTGAAGTGAATGAAAATATAAATTCTGGGACTAGAGATAGTTATGAAGAGTTAGACTCTCTCTATGAAGATGCTAAAAATATTATACTTACAGATAGAAAAACATCTATCTCATACTTGCAAAGAAAACTACAAATAGGTTATAACCGTTCAGCGAGAGTTATAGAGCAACTAGAGGCGGAGGGGGTTCTTTCTGCTCCAAACACTAAAGGTATTCGTGAGATTTTGTAATGAACAAAAAGTTTAATGATAAATTAAAAACTAAATCTTCATTGTGTTACTTTTTTATACAGTTATAAAATAAAATCCAATTTTTGTGTTTATATAGGTAACACATTTAAAATCAACTACATATCTTTAGCTATAATTTACAAAATTTAAATTATAGGAAATATAAATGGGAATCACTGAAGAATATCAGGAACATATTGCTCAAAGAGAGGCATTAGGTGTTCCACCGTTACCACTATCAGCTCATCAGACAGCAGAAGTTATAGAGTTTCTTAAAACTGAGTTTTCGGAGTATCGTTTAGATCTTCTTGCAAATCGTGTACCCCCCGGTGTTGATGATGCAGCTTATGTAAAAGCTGCGTTTTTAAGTGAACTTGCACTAGAAGAACACCATATGACTACAATTGCACCCCAGAAGGCTGTTGAAATGTTGGGTGCTATGCTTGGTGGTTATAATGTTAAGCCATTAGTTAATTGTCTTTCTTCTAAAAATGACGCTGTTGTACAAGCTGCAGTAAAAGCACTTTCTCATACTCTTTTAGTTTATGACGCATTTAATGATGTTGAAGAGTTACATAACGCTGGAAATGCTGCGGCAACTGAAGTTATGACTTCATGGGCAAATGCTGATTGGTTTACTTCAAAGCCGGAACTTGCTGAAAAAATCACTGTTAGTGTATTTAAAGTAGAGGGTGAGACAAATACTGATGACCTTTCTCCAGCATCAGAAGCATTTACTCGTTCAGATATTCCTCTACATGCTAACTCAATGTTAGTAGCTAAGATGGATGACCCAATGGGTACTATCGCTAAACTAAAAGAGTTAGGGCATGTTGTTGCTTATGTTGGTGATGTTGTAGGTACGGGTTCTTCAAGAAAGTCAGGTATCAACTCTGTTCAGTGGCACATGGGTGAAGACATCCCAGGTGTTCCTAACAAGCGTACCGGTGGTGTTGTTCTTGGTGGAATTATCGCTCCAATTTTCTTTGCAACTAGTGAAGATTCAGGTGCTCTGCCTTTAGAACTTGATGTTACAAATATGAATACCGGCGATGTTATCGACATCTATCCGTACAAAGGTGAGGCTCATAAAAATGGTGAGTGTATCTCTACTTTTAAACTAAACCCTAACACTATTACTGATGAAGTTCGTGCCGGTGGTCGTATTCCACTTATTATCGGTCGTGGTCTGACCTCTAAAGCTCGTGGTGTTCTTGGTTTAGGTGCATCTGACACTTTTTTAACTGCTGAGCAACCTGCTGATAATGGCAAAGGCTTTACTTTAGCTCAAAAAATGGTTGGTAAAGCATCTGGTTTAGACGGTGTTCGTCCAGGTATGTATGTAGAGCCTGAAATGAGTACTGTTGGTTCTCAAGATACAACAGGTCCTATGACAAGAGATGAGATTAAAGAGCTTGCAGCACTTGGTTTTAATGCTGACTTAGTTATGCAATCTTTCTGTCATACAGCTGCGTATCCAAAACCGTCTGATGTAACTATGCATCACACACTTCCAGACTTTATCTCTAATCGTTCTGGTGTTTCTCTTCGTCCAAAAGATGGTGTTATCCACTCTTGGTTAAACAGAATGGTTCTTCCAGATACAGTTGGTACTGGTGCTGATTCACATACTCGTTTCCCAATAGGAATAAGTTTCCCTGGTGGTTCTGGAATTGTTGCATTTGCCGGTGTTACTGGTTCTATGCCTCTGACTATGCCAGAATCTGTACTTGTAAGATTTAGTGGTACTATGCAACCTGGAATCACACTTCGTGACCTTGTAAATGCTATTCCACATAAAGCTATTAAAGAGGGTCTTTTAACTGTACCTAAAAAAGGTAAGAAAAATATCTTTGCCGGTAGAATTTTAGAGATAGAGGGTCTGCCAGATCTAAAATGTGAACAAGCATTTGAGCTTTCTGATTCATCTGCTGAGCGTTCTGCTGCAGCTTGTACAGTTAAATTGAATAAAGAACCAGTTATTGAGTACTTAAAATCAAATATTGTTCTGCTTGAGCAGATGGTTGAGACTGGCTATGAAGATCATAGAACAATTAATCGCCGTATTCAGAAAATGCAAGAGTGGGTAGAAAAACCAACTCTATTAGAAGCTGACGCTGATGCAGAGTATGCAGCAGTTCTTGAGATTAATCTTGATGATATTAAAGAGCCGATTTTAGCTTGTCCTAATGATCCGGATGATGTTGCTACTTTAACAGAAATCTTAGCATCAGACAGACCTACAAAAATTGATGAAGTATTTGTTGGTTCATGTATGACAAATATCGGTCACTATCGTGCTTTAGGTGAAGTTCTAAGAGGTGAGGGTGCTGTTCCAACTAGACTATGGATATGTCCTCCAACGAAAATGGATGAAAAACAACTTATAGAAGATGGTTATTACTCAGTATTTGGAAGTGCCGGAGCTAGAACAGAGATTCCAGGTTGTTCTTTATGTATGGGTAACCAAGCTAGAGTTGGAGATGGTGCAGTTGTTTTTTCAACTTCAACTAGAAACTTCGATAACCGTTTAGGAACTGATACAAAAGTTTACTTAGGTTCAGCAGAACTTGCAGCAGTATGTGCAATGTTAGGTCGTCTACCAACAGCAGCAGAGTATCAAGAAAAAACTCAAAAAATCGTAGGTAAAGAAGCAGATATTTATAAATATCTTAACTTCAACCTTATAGAAGATTACAAACTTTAAACCTTCTTCTTGCTCCACCTCTCCCGAGGTGGAGCAGATAATTACCTAATCTTCCTAATAAAAACTACTTTAAGATAATCGCTTTCTCTAAACTTATCCATAACTCTAAAATCTTTTGGCAAAGAGAAACTCTCTTCTACTTTGTATTTTCCGTTTAACTCTTTAAATGCCCTGAATATAAAATCCCTAAAGGTCATCATACTAAAGTTGGCATAGTTTGTAGAGGCAACTATGATACCGCCTTTATTTGTTATCTCAATAGCCTCTTTTAAAAGCTTTACATAGTCTTTTGAAACACTAAAAGTATGCTTTTTTGACCTTGCAAAACTGGGTGGATCGAGGACTACTAAATCAAATGTCATCTTTTTTCTTACCGCATATTTAAAGTAATTAAAAACATCTTCAACTATAATATCTTGTGCATCTGCATCAATACCATTGATTTTAAACTGTTCCTCTGTTTTACTACGACTTCTATTTGCCAAATCAACACTTGTAGTTTTTTTAGCACCACCAAGTGCTGCAAAAACTGAAAACGCTCCCGTGTAAGAAAAGGTGTTTAGAACTGTTTTACCCTTTGCATATTTATCACGAATCGTTTTTCTCACATCTCTTTGGTCTAAAAATACTCCTACCATCGCTCCGTCATCTAGATATATTGCAAAATTTGCTCCATTTTCTTTTACTACTAGAGGTGCTTGGGCTTTAGTTCCACAAATAAAGTCATCTGAATCGTCAAGGTATTTACCTTTGGAGTCAAATCTTTTTTTTTGATATATGCCTTTATATTGAACACTGCTTTTAAGTGCTTCTATAATTTCTTTTTTAAACTCATATATTCCTAGGCTATACCAAGTTAGCAGATAAAATCCATCAAAATAGTCTATAGTTAAACCACCAATTCCATCACCCTCACCATTGAAGATTCTAAAAGCTGTAGTGCTCTCATCTTTATAAAAATCTTCTCTATATTTCGTTGCAGATTCTATTT
>JAGHAW010000219.1 GCA_021161305.1 Sulfurimonas sp. | reverse complement strand
TTACAGATGCCATCACCACACTCTTGAACAAACTTGACAAGTTTATCACGATACGCAGGCATACAGTTGCTATCACCAAGAGAATTTAGTTGAAGTCTATAGCCGATACCAAGAGCTTTTAAAATATCACTTACCATCATAATCATAGTAGCATCTTCATAAACACTATCTACTCCAAAACTCTCTACACCAAACTGATGAAACTCCCTTAGACGACCTTTTTGAGGTCTTTCATAACGAAACATAGGACCATGATAGAAAAAGCGATGATTCCCGCCCGCTTTATCTAGTTTCTTTTGGATAAAAGCTCTCACAACCCCAGCAGTTCCCTCAGGGCGAAGACAAACATCATTGTTACCTTTGTCTATGAACTGATACATCTCTTTACCAACAATATCACTAGACTCGCCAACTGAACGCTTAAAAAGGGCAGTCTCCTCTAGTAGAGGTGTTTCTATAAAATGATAACCATATCTCTGAGCTATTGCTGTTGCTGTGTCTATGAAGTAAGTGAATCTTTCATAATCTTCACTTAAAATATCATTCATTCCTCTTAGTGATTTAATCATTTGTGTCCTTAATATTATGTGCTTTTTATTTATTTGAAAGGATACCATTTTTTATCTTTTATTTGATTTACAGTACAATGTTTGACATAGGAGTTTGTAATGATAAAACTTTCTAAAAGCTTGGTATTACAAGAAATAGCGTTGAGTGGAAAATGGAGTGTAACACTAAGGGTAGTAAGTCACTAACTGAAAGCAAAATATTTCACAGTGACAACAGCCAATGGTAAAGTTAAAGTCGTAACTCAGGGTATGACGGTAATTTCAAAATTTAGTAATCGTCGTACAGGTACATGTGAGTAGGGAATCTTTTTAAATTTCTTTTAGGCGAAAAATAGAAGAATCTTCAACTCCTACATATATGTTGTAACTTGCATCGTATTTACCGGATATTTCAAATTCTGATTTGTACTCTAACTCTAAATTTTCAAGATAAGTTTCCAAGAGTCCGATTACATGTTGGCTTTTCGTAGTTATTCTTAGAACTTTATCACCTTTATAACCCATAAAAACTTCAATATAATCAATATCAAGCTCAACAGCATACTTAATGGTGTTTTTCATTTCCTCAAGTAACATAAAAACTCCTTTCTATATATTATATCGAAATTATTCTATATTGTTTAATATCTCCATAGTTATATCTTCTATACTTTGTGTTGCATCAATCGTTACAAGTTCTAAGTTTAGAAGTTTTGTGGCTTCGATGATGGCGTCTTGAATATTTAGCAGATACTCACTTCCACGAAGTTCTATGCCGTCTAGCTCTTTTTGAGATAGTCTAAACTCAAGTTCTTTTTTTGTAAGTTTAAGCAGAAAAACTTTTTGTGGATATATTTCATTTGTGGCAAAATTATTTAAACTTACCAACTCTTTTTTATCTATTTCACCTTGTATAAGTGCATAAGCTACACCACTTACAGCACTTCTGTCTGAGATAATTATCTTATCATTAATGTTTGGTTCAATTACCTCTTTTATATGTTCGGCTCTATCAGCTAAAAATAGTAAAAATTCAGCTTTTTTACTCTTTGCTTTGGCACTTAAAACCATCTCTCTTATCTCTTTGCCTATCTCAGTAGCCCCCGGTTCTTTTGTAATTATGGCATCTGGAAAGTGGTTTTTAAGAGCATCTATCTGGGTGCTTTTTCCAGCTGTATCTATACCCTCTATTGCAATGTACATGACTTTATACTTCCTATAATATTTTGAACTTCGCTTGGAAGTAAGTGTTCTGTTTTTGCATTAAATTTAAGTAGATTTCTAACGATTGATGAACTTATAAAAGCGTGTTGAAGTTTTGGCATAAGATATACTGTTTCTATCGTGTCATCAAGAGAGTTATTGAGGTATCCAAGTTGTAGTTCATACTCAAAGTCGCTAACAGCACGAAGTCCACGGATAAGTATTGTTGCATTATGTGTTTTTGCCAGTTCCACTGTAAGGTTATCAAAACCGACTACACTTACATTTTCCAGATGTGCTATAGCTCTGTTTATCATCTCTATTCTTTCATTAAGAGTAAACATTGGTTTTTTGTCCTGTGAGACAGCTACTGCAATAATAACTTCATCAAAAAGCCCTAAAGCTCTCTCTATAACATCAAAATGTCCATTTGTAATAGGGTCAAAAGTTCCGGGGTATAGTGCTATCTTTTTACGAGTCGGCATTTAGTGCCTCCCTGCATTGAATTTTAATTCTTATCAATTTTATTCCCATCTCTTATAAAGATTATTTTCAATTCCGAGCAGGTCAAACCACTTTCCAATGATAAAATTCTCCATCTCATCAAGTGTCTGTTGTTCTGAATAGTAAGCCATAACAGGTGGTGCTATGATGATTCCAAGAGATGCAAGTTTTTGCATATTTTCAAGTGCAATGCTAGAAAATGGCATCTCTCTTGGAGCAAGGATAAGTTTTTTTTGCTCTTTTATCATAACAGTTGCACACCTTGTTATTAGGTTATCAGAGATTCCACAGGCTATTTTGGCAAGAGTATTCATACTACAAGGTGCTATTATCATTGCATCCACACCAAATGAACCAGAGGCAATACTTGCCGAAATGTCTTCATTATCATGTGTAGTAATATTTTGCTCTTTTTTTAGAACAACTTTGGAGTTTTGAGACATTATGAAATGTTTTTCTACATGCTCTGGAAGCAGTTCTAAGGTTTTTAAACCAAGATTTACTCCACTAGCACCACTTGTTGCAACTACAATTTTCATCTTATCTCCACTCTATTTTTACCAACAACTCTTGCTTTGAGTCTTTTTTTATTGCTTTTTTGAATTGTAATTATATCGTTTAATTTGCCATCTTGAAGTGCTTTAGCAACAAATGATATGGATATGCTGTTTGAAGTTAGACTTACACTTACTCTTGAATCTCGTTTAACGATACTGAGTGCTTCCATATCTCTTAGTGTAATAACACTATCTTTTTTTATATGATGTTTGGTTTGCACAGTTCCTCTTTGTATATCTTGGAGGGGCATAGCTCTAAATTTATCCAGTGAAATAGTCTCTTTGCGAGTGTTTACGCTTGATAATTCCACATCTTTTTTGATGTTTTTTCTAGCGATAAAAATAGTGACGACTGCATCAATATGATAATCAAAAAATATCTTTTTTCTTTGTGGGGTTTTTATGTAAAGAGTCCCACTGTTTGATAGATGATTTCTTGATCGCATATTTACTTGATAATGTTCTGGCAGAGATTTTATGTATGCTCGAGGTCTAACGGATATATTTTTTATCTCTATATTGATATATTTACTTCTATATAATTTTTCTATTTCATTTTTGATTACCAAGAGGTCTATAGGACTTTTTTTATGAAACTTTACATATCTGTTTTTTGAAGTAACGGAATTGTATCCGTGACTTTGTAGTAGCTTGATTAACTCTTTTGATTTAACTCTTTTGCTATTTTTTTTATCACTAAATGAAAATAGATTTATATCTTTTTTTGCATGTGAAACTATATGAGATATATTTATAT
>JAGHAW010000141.1 GCA_021161305.1 Sulfurimonas sp. | reverse complement strand
GCATCCTGTTCAATAGAACCAGATTCACGAATATCACTAAGCATTGGGCGTTTGTCGTTACGAGATTCCAGCCCGCGATTTAGTTGTGAAAGTGCTACGATAGGCATCTCCAGTTCACGAGCAAGCATCTTAAGTCCCCTTGACATCTCTGAGACTTGAAGGTGTCTATCTTGGTTTCCAATACCACTCATAATCTGTAAATAGTCAATAACTGCTATCTCAATCTCAGGATGCTGATTTTTAAGTTTTCTAAGTTTTGAGCGAAGTTGATTTATGTTGAGACTACCTTGATCATCCACAAAAAGTTTAGCACTATTCATCTTGTCAATAGCACCATTTAAAGAACTCCACTGGTCATCATTCATATCGCCAACACGAAGCTTTTGCAGAGGTATAGAGGTTTGAATAGAAAGAAGTCTTAACATCAACTGCTCAGCAGGCATTTCAAGAGAGAAAAAAGCAACACCTTTTCCTTTGGTTATAAGGGAGTTTACGGTGTTTAGCACAAAAGAAGTATTGTGAGTAACTGTCATATCTTCAAGTAAAAAGAGATGATTACCGTCTATGGTAAATCCATAATAATCATCGATTTTGTCATATTCTACTTTTATACCTGTATATTTATAATCTCTTTTTGCAATTAGTTTTCTGGCTTTTTTTCTAGCAATTTTAGTTGGAATTTTATCTAAATCACCAACTATTCTAACTCTGTAAACATCACATTCGTAGTTGATTTTTTTAATTCTTGCTTTCTTAATTTTAAAAGAGACTCTAAATCCGAGTGAATCTGCTAAATATTTTATCTCTTTAGCTAAATGCTCTTTTTTCTGTACTATCTCAAAAACATTAAATTTAGCATCATAATATCCATCACTATCAAGAAGACCTGCTAAAAGTTTTAGTCTATTTTTTTGGCTATTTTGTATGTAATTATGTGGAATATGCTTGTTATTTAAAACACCTAAATCTCTAAGTTTCTTTTGAAGAGACTTGTCTTTATGTTTTGATATACCTCTTTGCCCAGATGTTATGCTAAAAATTGGGCATTTGTTTTTTGCTCTTTGAGATGATAGTTGAAGTCCAAGTTTTTTGGCGTATTGGCTTAGGTACTTTATAATTTCACTATCCATCGTTGCGATGGAAACATTTGAACTTGCTCCATCACCTAACCAAATACCTAAAAAGTATGGGTCAATGTTAAGAGCTTGTTTTTTAAACTCAATTCCAACTTTATAACCTTTGTAATTTGTATGAAATTTATTGCTTTTTTTGTTGTAATCTTTGATGGAGATATTTAAAATATCCCCATGTTTGCGTTTTCCATCGTTTCTGCTTCTTTTAAGTGACAAAATATGGCTCTCATTGACACGATAATCAATACCCTTGTTTTGACGAACCCAAAACATTTTTTCTCTGCCACGAGCTAAAGATAAAATATTTCTTGGTTTTGAATCATCGCCCATTAGTTGGTCGCCAACTTTTATATCTTCTACATTTTTAAGAGTTCCATCAAACATTACTATTTTAGTGCCACGACCAAGACATTTCCCCATTGCAGGTCTCGCAGCGATAATAACTAAGTCACCCTTACCAAAACCGGTAGTCATTTTATTTAGTTCATGGAAACCTGTATCTACCCCAACTAAGACAGAGTTTCCACGAGCTTTCATCTCTTTGATGTACTCCATGGTGTCAAAAGTCATCTTTGGAGAGTCTTTAAAATCGCTTGTTTGGTTGTCTTGGGTTATCTCATATAGCTTTTTTTCTACTATATCTATAACTTCTGTGCTTGGCAGTTCTTCTTCAACCGTAACTCTTTTTATCTCTGTTGTTAGAGTTAAAAGGTGGCGTTTTAGGGACTTGTCTTTTATCTCATCAACATAGGCTTTGGTATTTGAGATAGGATTGGCAGATAAAATTTCAAGCATAATTTGCTCATCAAACTTTTTTATCTTGATAAGTTCTTTTTTGATAAACTCTTCATCTATAGGCTGATCTTTTTGCAGAAGAAGAGTCATAACCTTGAAAATATCCTGATGAGCAGGTAGATAAAAATCATCATCTTTCAGTGCTACGCTAAGTTCATCAAACTGTTGAGGTTCAAAGATGATTGAACTTAGAATCGAGCGTTCAAATGCTAAATTGTATAGGTTGTCTTGCAAAGTTTGCCTTTTTAATTATTGGGCTTATTTTAACATAATTACTTTAAAATCAAATTTTTAAATTCCCCTTTAAATTCACTTTCCATTGCATAATTATAAAACGGTAATCCTAAAATCTTATAACAACTATTTTCATAAAGTGCTAAACCACCTTCATTAATATTTTCTAGTTTTAAACATTGAGAATCTGTACATTTTGTAATATCTGATAAAAATTGATTTTTCCATTTTTCTGAACTATTGTTAAATCCATCATTCTCATCTTTTGCCCAATCCCCTTTAGGCTCACAAAAAATCTGATGGTAACACCCTTTTTTATCTTTGAGAAGTAAAATAAAATCAGGTTCAAACCTTGCCCCGTCTCTTTTTTTATCAAAGCTGAAAATATTAAATGCTTTCTCATTTCTCATTAGTTTTACATCAGCATAAATACTAAGTAACTCTTCCATATATCCATTTATTAACTCCACAAAATGTTTCTCTTCACTTGTTCCACCATGTGGCTCAAAAATGTACCAATCTTCATTAAAATGTATAGGGCTATCACTATCTTTTAGTTTCAGTATCTTTATGGGTGGAATCTTTTTACTTATGCGTACAGGATGAAACTGATAACTACCAATAT
>JAGHAW010000247.1 GCA_021161305.1 Sulfurimonas sp. | reverse complement strand
TATTAAGTCTATTACTTGCTTAGTTTTCAATGATCTCAAACAACTTTGAACTCTCGTTCCAACTCCTAAACTTTAGGTGTCTCTGTTTGTGGATGGGAATTATAGGGAAATCAAACTTCAATGTCAATAGTTTTTTAATAGAATTTAAAAAGTTTATACAAAGTGTTTATTTTCACTATACATAATCATCCTAAACTCTCTACTTATATAATAATGATAAAGCTAAATATATTGTTTTAGACATCCGTAAAAAGACTGTTGCTATTTATTAACTCTTTATATATAAAATTCTTATAAACATTTAGTTATTTAGTTCTTAAATGAGCTTCTATAAAGGAAAAAAATGGGACTTTACGATCGTGATTATGCAAGAGACAACTCTTTTGTTTATGGGAATGCGTCTAAAAGCGATACACAAATTATCTCTTTTGTAAAAGAGACTTATAAACTTTTTGCGGCTTCGATGATGGCTGGTGCAGTTGGTGCCTATGTTGGTGTTCCTATGGCTGGAACTATTGCAGCTTGGTTTATTCCTCTTTTTATTTTAGAAATTGGATTATTGATAGGTTTACATTTTGTTAAACATAAGCCAGGTATTAACCTTGTTGTAATGTTTGCTTTTGTATTTATGACAGGTTTAATGCTTGCTCCTCTCCTAGCTCATACACTTGGCATGAATGGTGGTGGAACTATCATTGGAAATGCTTTTGCTATGACTTCTGTAGTTTTTGGTACAATGAGTTTTTACGCTATTAAAACTACAAAAGATTTTACAAGTTATGGTAAGCCTTTAATGATTGCACTTTTTGTAATCATAGGTTTTTCTATTGTTAATATCTTTTTAGGTAACCCTATGATTAGTGTTATCATCTCTGGAGCTGTGGTATTTTTATTTAGTATTTTGGTTATTTATGACACTCAAAATATAATGAGAGGTGCTTATGAGACTCCTATCGATGGAGCTATTGCTCTTTATCTTGACTTCTTAAATATCTTTACTGCTCTTCTTCACCTGTTTGGTGTTTTTGGTGGAGATGACTAAGCAACTGTCACCTGAACTTTTTCGGGTGATTGATGCAAACCTTAATCGCCTAAAAGAAGGGATTCGTGTTGTTGAAGATATTATGCGATATAGAGACAACAACAAAAAGCTCTCCTCCCAACTAAAATCTCTTAGACACAAAGCTAAAATAGTTGAGACTAAAGAGTTGCTTTTTTATCGTGATAGCATCAACGATGTTCTTCGTCCAAGCACAAAAAGTGAACTAAATCGTAGTGATATTGTAAGCATTATTATCGCAAATTTCAAAAGAGCAGAAGAATCTTCAAGAGTTTTGGAAGAACTTTTTAAACTACATAATCAAGAATATAGTGAAAATTTTAAATATATAAGATATGAACTGTATAATTTGGAAAAAGAGATTGTTCTTAACGAGAAGTAATAAAAGCTACTTCAAACTCTAAATATTTCAGAGGATAATCTCTCATCAGTTTTAGAGTCTGTTTATAGTCCAAAACTTTTCGTGAACCACTTACTCCGCTATTTTTTATATATCTAAACATCTCTCTTGTCGAATCAAACTCCAGCTTATACTCAACAACTTCAAAATCAGCATCAAAATATTTCTTTTGTAGTCTATTTACCTCATCTGCTGTTCTCAAAAGAGGTTTTAAGGATGCTGTTTCATTCATAGTTTTAAAAGTGTTTGAAGTAAATATAGCTAATGATACAGGAGCATTCAGAAATTTTATATTTTCAAAGGTCATCTCAAGATCATCTGCCCACTGCAAAGCTGAGGCTGAAAAAATATAATCATATTGATAAGTTAAAAGATTTTCAAAAAGGGTTTTATCATTAAAATCACCGTATATGCACTCTATCTTTTTAGATTTTGGATGCAATTCTAACATTCCTGATGCAAAATCTACACCAGTAAAGCGTTTATACTTCCAATCTATCTTTTCACACAAAGCTCCCCTGCCACAACCTAAATCTAAAATATTTTTAGGTTCTTGTTTAAGATGAGAAAGTAATCTATCTACTACTCTATTTTGTATAACATTATGAGAGCCGTAGTGTGAGGCATATTTAGAAAACTCTGAACTTACTTTCATCTTCTATTTGCAACCAAACAAATCATAAAAAGAAATAGCACACATAAAACTATTGTAGCACCAGACGGAAGTGAAAAGTGAAAAGAGAGTACCATTCCAGATGCTACACTAAGAAGTGCCAAGACTAATGATATAGAGATTGTCTTTAAAAAGCCAACCCTAAACTGAAGTGCTGAAACTGTTGGAATCACCATTAATGCACCAATTAACAGACTTCCAACCACTCTAATAGAGAGGGCAATTATAATCGCAACAACAGTTACAAGCAGATAGTTTAAAAACTTTACTTTCATACCGCTTGTTTTTGCCACCTCTTCATCATAAGCTACAAAATACAACTCTCTGGAATATGCCAAAAGCAAAACTAAAGAGATTGAACCAAAAATTGCAATAGTTACAATATCTTCATCACTCACAGAAAGAATAGAACCAAAAAGATATGAAAACAGAGAGTTGTTAAATGCTCCACCAAGTGAAACTATTATCACTGCTACTGCCAATGTACCAGATAGTAAGATAGCAAGAACAGCATCAGAATACAGAGCAAAACTGCTTCTTAGATACTCGATAAGCCATGCAGATAAAACAGCGGCCACCACTGCCATCCAAAGAGGGTTGTATCCTGCCACCAAACCAACTGCAACACCGACCAAAGCTGAGTGAGCCAGTGTTTCACTCATCATAGAGTATCTTCTTAAAACTATAAATGTACCACTGACAGAAGCTAAAATAGCAATTATAACCCCTGCTAAAAAGGCTCTTTGCATAAAATCATACTCAAATATCTCAAACATATTTAATGCTCATGCTTATGGTTATGAATCAGGTGGGCATCTATGCCATACAACTTACTCATATCTTCACAACTCATCGCTTTTTTGGGGTCATTACAGATAATAGCTTTTTGATTGATAGTAAAAAGTCGTCCAATATCATCTGCAATAACACCAATGTCGTGAGTTATAAAAACTATAGTAATATTCTCTTCTTTATTTAGTCTGCTCAAAAGTTCATAAAAGTTTTTTTGAGAATGAGCATCAACACCTGTATTTGGTTCATCCAATATCAAAATCTCCGGTCTTGATGCCAAAGCACGAGCAATCATAACTCTCTGTCTCTGTCCACCAGAGAGAGTTCCAACCATTTTATCCTTCAAATCACAAATATCCATCTTCTTCATCGCATCATCAACTGCATCTCTATCTTCTTTTGTCATAGAAGAAAAAATCTTTCTTTGTGAGGTTCTGCCCATATTTACAATATCTAAAACTGTTGCCGGAAAAGAACTATCTACCAGTGACGCTCGTTGAGGAACATAACCTATCTTATGCCACTTTTTAAACTCTTGTATTTTTTTACCAAAAAGCTTAACAGTACCTGTTGTAGGCTTATCTAAACCAAGCAATATTCTTATAAGAGTTGTTTTACCACCACCATTTGGTCCAATTATAGCAACATATTCTGAGTTGAAAATTTCAAAAGAGATGCTAGAGAGTATCTTCTGCCCTCTTACGCTAAAACTAAGTTCTTTAACTTCAAAGATTGGAACTTGATGGTTTATTGACACTTCATTGCCTTGGAAATCTTCTCTAAATTCATTCTCATAATATCTTCAAAAGTAAGGTTCTTATCTGCTTCATCTGCTGTAATGTTTCCAAGAGGTTGAAGCACATCAACACTTACTTTTGCCTCTGCTGCTATATTTTTTATAGCTTTATCACTAACAAAACTCTCAAAAAATATAGTTGAAATATTGTGTTCTTTTACATGTTCTATCAATTTAATCATATTTTTTGCACTTGGCTGTGCCTCTGGAGAGAGTCCACTGAGTGCTTCAACATTAAAGTTATAGTTATTTGCCAAATATGAAAAAGCATTATGATTTACTATTATAGTATCTCCTTGGCATGTAGAAAGAGAAGTCCTATAATCATTATCAAGTTTTTTTAACATCTCTATATAACTG
>JAGHAW010000148.1 GCA_021161305.1 Sulfurimonas sp. | reverse complement strand
ATTTTTTCAAAATATTTTAGTAGCAGATGAGTATTTATATAAAGATGAAGTGATTAATAATCCTTATTTTAAGATAAATGTAAATAAACTTGGTGGGGAACTTTATCAAGCTACAGGAATTAAATTAAAACTTGTTTCTATTAAAGAGTTTAAGGGTTATGATAATATTCTTGATTATGAAAAAGATTTGATAAAAAAGTTTCAGGAACCAACGATACTTCTTATATTTTCAGAGTTGAATAAGAAGGTTGATATATATACAAATGACATATCTTTATATAAATATTTTGATAAAGAACAGGTGTTAAGTCCGGCAGCTTCACCACTGCAAGCATTTGCAATTGCTATAACAAACAGTGATAGTGTCGATAGTTTTATAGCTAATGCAACTAACTATGGAGGAACAATACTCCCTTTGATTGGTTTAAAAGCAAAGAAAGAAACTTTAGGAAAGTATAGTGCTGCTCTGTATAATGGCTATACGGATATAGCAGAACAGATAGCTATAAATAAAAATGTAGAACTGCCTAGTGCTGCAGGGAATGCAAATAAACATAGTATATCTGCATTGAAGTTGATTTTTTACGGTTTTATTATTTACGCTATAATCCAATATCTCAGAAGAGTTATATATAGGAGAAGACACCCAAATGAATTTAAGTAATGGAAGAATTTGGCCATATAGCATCGCTTTTTTGATAACGATGGTTTTTGGTTTTTGTGTCGCAACTGTTATTGTAACAAGTACAGCAGATATCCAAGAGAGTGATCTTTATATGGAGGATTATCATCAGATAAATGCTGATATTAACGATATAATAGAAGCCAAAATTGCTTTTAATAAAAAGTATAAAATTGAATTTTTAAGTAACAGTCTCTCAGTTGAAAATACTGCATTGAAATTTGTGGTGCGTGATTTAGATTTAAATCCAGTTGATGGTGCTAAGTTTGAAGTTGTTATAAATGGAACAACAGGAAATTTTCAAATTGATCTTAAAGAACCAACAATTAGCGATGGTATTTATAGATTTGAGAGTGTAAAGCTTCCTAAAGAGGGTATATGGAACATTCTGGTTAAAGTTAAAATAGATGATTTACATAGATTTTATAATTTAAAAGCAGATACCATAACGAAAGAGATTTTTGATAAATTTGAAAAAATTAAAGTCGGAAAAAGAATCAAAAAGCTTGTAAGCTAAGAATAGAGTTTTTATATGGATGAAGCTACTATAGTTTTACCTTCTGCTCGGGCGATTCGCCATGAGCAAAATGTGATAGAGAAACAGACACTTTTTTTACCCAATTTTATAACTATGAGTGAGTTTATTTCTAAGCTCTGCATAGTTAAAGATTTTAAAACTTTAGATGATGATAGTAGAGTCCTTTTACTTTTAGAAGCATCAGATTTTCACTCATTTTCTTCACTCAAGATTCAAAGAAATTTTTTTACATTCACTAAAAATTCCTCATATATTTTTAAATTTTTTGAAGAGTTAAGTGCAGAGATGTACGATATAGCCAATCTTGATACTTCAGATATTTATGCAGAGTACGAGGAACATATCACTATACTCAAAGAGCTTTATAAGAGGTATGAAGAGTTATGCAGTAAGAGAAAGTTACTAGATAAAATCTTTTTGCCTAAACTTTATAAATTCAATAAAATCTATGCTTCAACTCACAAGAGTATAGAGATTAAGATTGATGGTCATCTTACAAATTTTGAGTTTAAATTACTTAAGCAGTGTTGTGAGTTTAGTAGTGTTAATATAATTTTTAATACTACTAAGTTTAACACTAAGATGCAGAGTAAATTTTTAGAGCTTGGATTTGAATTAGAGAAAAACTATGAATATAAAATCTCTCTAAACTCTAAAAAGATATTGTCAAAAACTCTAAGAGAAGAGAATGAAAATATAAGTTGTGAATCATTTAGTGAATCTATTTTACAAATAGCGTTTATAAAACAGAAATTATCTGAGTTTGTAAAAAAAGGGTATAAGCCTGAAAATATAGCTGTGATTCTACCAGATGAAACTATGGCAGAAAAATTAAAAAGCTTTGATGATAAATCCAACTTTAATTTTGCTATGGGAGAATCATATAAAAAGACTCAAATTTATGAGAAGCTAAACTCCACATGCCAAGCATTAGAGCAAAAGTCAAAAGAAAACTACGCAAGGCTTGAGAGAGTTGGTGATGAACTTTATGTGAAACTGCTCGGTATTTATCATAAAAGTAGTAATGAAGTTGATATTTTAGAGTTTTTAAAAGAGTATAAAGATGAGTTCTCAAACAAAAGAGAACTAAAAATTTATGAAGAAGAGTTATATAATTTTAGAAATATTTTGCCATATATGAAAGGCATGAGTATTAAATCATTAATATCTCTTTTCTTACAAAGATTAGCTTCGAGAAGTTTGGATGATGTTAGGGGTGGTAAAGTTACGGTAATGGGAGTTTTAGAGACTCGCTCGGTAGATTTTGATGCTGTGATTATAGTTGATTTCAGTGATTCAAATGTTCCTAAAAAGAGTGATAAAGATATGTTCTTAAACACTCAGATACGAGAGATAGCAAATCTTCCAACGATGAGTGACAGAGAGAATCTTCAAAAACACTATTATGAGATGTTAATATCGCGTTCATGTGAGGTGGCTATATCTTTTGTAAACTCTAACGAGAGTAGTGGTTCAAGATTTTTAAAACAGTTAAATATAAAAGAACATAATCCATATGCCGAATCTGATTATGCAAATATACTTTTTAACTCAACGCCTTCACGCCCCAAAGAAGAAAAAGAGATAGTTCTTGATTACTCGTTTAAAGATAAAAAAATTTCAGCGACAAGATTAAAAACTTTTTTAACATGCAAACGAAAATATTACTATAAATATATAGAGCAGATAAAAGGGCATGATATACCAAAAGATATGCCCAAAGAGTATGAGATAGGAAATAGCGTACATCTGGCTTTAAAAAATTTATACTCTAAACAGAGCAGTTATAGTAGTGTTGAAGAGTTAAAAAGAGATTTGCATAGAGAACTTGATTTGGCGTGTGGAGAGAGTGAGTTAGATAAATATCTGATTGCTATGCAAAAAAGAAGATTAGATAAGTTCTGTGAAATAGAGATAGAGAGATTCAAGAGTGCTTGGCAAGTAGAGAGTTGTGAGCAAAATTTTGAGTGCAGTTTTGCTGGAGTAACTTTAATCGGTCAGATAGATAGAGTAGATAAAAAAGCAAATGAAATCTTTGTGCTAGATTATAAAACAGGTTCATATCCACTCTACAATAAAAACAGTTTTACTGAAGCAACTGATTTTCAACTGGAATTTTACTATCTTTTAGCTGGTAGTTTGGGAAATGTAGTTGGCTGTGGATATTATGATTTAAAAGAATCAAAGATTGTAGATGAGCCTTTTATGCAAGAAAAATTGTCTGTGCTAGAATCTAATCTTAAAGATATTCTCCAGCTTGAAGAGATTAATTTTGAACTGTGTGAAGATTCTAAGAACTGCCTCTATTGTGATTATAAGATTATCTGTGGAAGAGAATAAATTGCATTATAATTCAAATGTTCCTTTCTATATTTATTTCTCAGATTATCAATAGATATTAATTTATCGTCTCTTTTTACAAACCAGTAATCCCAGCCATTATTGTTAGATTTTTGTAGAATTGTTGCAGACATTTTATGTATTGACAGCTCATTATCGGGGTCACTTAGATGACCTTTATTTGTTAAAGTTTTAGCATTTTTTTCATTTTTATCATAAAATGTTTCACCAATATCTAGGTAGCCATTTTTAAGAAGAATATCTACTCCAACCTTTGGTGGTTTTATATCAAGGGAGTTGTTGAAAATATGATTATCGGTCTGAGTTTTAATATTTGCAATTCTTTCATCTGCATAACAGATGTACTTTTTGTCTCTCTCTATCCCTATAAAGTTTCTTCCCGTCTCTTTTGCTACTGCTCCTGTTGTGCCACTTCCCATAAATGGGTCTAAGATAATATCTCCCACTTTGGATGAAGATAAGATGACATTCATAAGCAGTTTTTGTGGTTTTTGTGTTGAGTGAACCTTGTCTCCGTTGCCATCTTTTAGTCTTTCATTTCCGATGCATAATCCAATATTCCAGACACTTTTCATCTGTTTGGAATTATTTAAGTGTTTCATAGTCTTGTAATTGAAAGTATATTTTGCATTTTTTGACTTTGTACACCAAAGCATAGTCTCATTTGCATTTGTGAATCTTGTACCTTTAAAGTTTGGAGTTGGATTTGTTTTGTTCCAGACAATATCATTTAGAATCCAATAACCAAGATTCTGCATAATATAGCCGATTCTATATATATTTTGAAAAGCTCCGATAACCCAGATAGAGCCATCTTTTTTTAAGATTCTGTAGCACTCTTTAAGCCATGCAGTGCAAAATGAATCGTACTCTTCATAGTCACTAAATTTATCCCATTCATCATCAACACCTTTGAATGCTGTTCCTTCTGTTCTTAACAAAGTTCCCTCTGTTTGCATAAAATAAGGTGGATCTGCAAAGATTAAATCTACGCTGTTATCAGGTATGTTTTTGAGTGTTTCAATGCAGTCGCCATTGATAATTGTGTTTAGAATTTCAGGTATTTTATATTTGTTGTTCACAAGTTTTTCTTATATGTTAATTTTTATATGATTATACATAAAATATACTGACTTCAAGATAATTAACTGTACAATATCTAGGTAAGAGGGGGGGATATAATGTTTAAAAACAACTTAGCCTACGAAGCAAGTGCTGGAAGCGGTAAGACTTTTATGCTTGTTGTTCGCTATCTTTCTCTACTGTTTCAGGGTGCGTCTCCGTCAAAGATTTTGGCACTTACATTTACAAATAAAGCTGCCCGTGAGATGCAGGATAGAGTTGTATCTACTTTGGAGGAGTTGCAAAATCGTGGTGAACTTGATGAGATTATAAAGGTTACAGAACTATCTCGTGAACATATTTTAGAGAATCGTCAAAGAGTTTTAGATGAGTTTTTAAACTCTAATACTAAGATTATGACGATAGATAAATTTTTTACTCAAATACTTAGAAAGTTTTCTCTCTACGCTTCACTTATGCCGGACTTTTCAACTTTTGCTTCTCAACATGAACTAAAACTTCTTTCACGATTCTTAAAAGAGGTTTCAGTTGCTGGGAAAAAAGATACTCTTATAACTCTTTCACTTCAATCGAACAAGAGGTTAGAATCAATTTTTAATCTGCTTGATGAGTTTTATGAAAGAAAGCAGGAGTTATCTCATATAACATTTCAAAAGAGAGATTTTTTAGCTTACGAAGATGAAGCGATACAGAGTTTAAGAGGTCTGCAATCTATAGTTTCAAACTGTAAAGGTGCCTCTGCTTCACTTCAAAAAGCAGTAGTAGCAGATAATTTTGATGAACTTAGTTCAAAAAGTTGGATAGTTAAGGAGTCTTTGGAGTATTGGGTTTTTAAAAAATGTTTCACTCCTGAGATGGATATATATTTAAATGAGATTCAAGAGGCTGTTAAAAATCACAACAGAGCAAAAGAGCAGAACTTTTTTTATGCTCTAAATGAGTTAGTTGGAATCTATGAGAAGTCGAAAAAAGCTCTATACATGGATGATAGTGAACTGAGTTTTTCTGATGTGACTTCACTTGTTTATGAGATTCTGAATCTAATTGATGATAGTGAATTTTTATATTTTAGACTGGATTCACAGATAGAACATATGCTTTTAGATGAGTTTCAAGATACCAGCATAGTGCAGTAT
>JAGHAW010000248.1 GCA_021161305.1 Sulfurimonas sp. | reverse complement strand
GCTCCAAATGGTTCTATAGATATACTTTTAAATCTTATTTTTCATATAGATGATAGATTAGAGTCGATTAGTTATTCCTCATTTGAAGATATAAAAAAGTTTGATGAGATTAGCTGGGCAGTTCCACTTTCTATCGGTGGGAGTGTTAAGGGTTTTAATCTTATCGGTACAAATAGCGACTACTTCAAATACTATAAATACTCGTCGGCAAAGAGTTTAGAGTTTGCCAAGGGGGGTAATTTTAGCGGTTTTTATGATGCTATTATAGGTTCTGAAGTGGCTAAAGAGTTAAAGCTTAAACTTGGAGATACTATTCACATTACACATGGACATGCAAAATCGGGTCATGCTCATGTACATGCCAACAGAGGTTTTAATATAACAGCTATTTTAAAGCCAACTATGACACCAAATGATGAGTCAGTTTTTATAAGACTTAAAGCAAAAGAAGCCATCCATATAGAGTGGAAGAGTGGTCATTTTGTAGATATGCATATATCTTCACAAGATTTGGCAAAGATGAAAATTGTTCCTGAAAAAATCAATGGAATCTTGGTAGGTCTTAAAAATAGAAGTGCAATTTTGCATATGGAAGATAAGATAAACCACTTTAAAAAAGAGAATCTACGAGCGATTATACCGGCAAAAGCTTTAGCAAAACTATATAAATTGATGAAGAATTTACAAGATGTTTTAGTGCTAATCTCCAGTATGGTTTTTATAGCAGCAATCTTTGGCATGCTATCCACAATGTTTTCCTCCTTAAATGAGAGAAGAAGAGAGATAGCCATACTTAGAAGTTTAGGTGCTAGTGTTAAAGATATATTTTTACTCTTTGCGATTGAGTCATTTTTGATAGTTGTTTGTGGTATTATTGTTGGGGCTATAGTTTTAAATCTGCTTATATTTGTTGGTATAATGTTGCTCGGTATATCAGTCGAAATTAGTTATATGCCGAGTCTCTATGAGCTTTCTATGCTTTGTATTATGGTAGCAGTAGCACTTATTTCAAGTCTGATACCTGCGATAAAATCATATAAAAACTCCCTCAGTGACGGGCTTATGGTAAAGATGTAGTGAAAAAATCAGTTATATCTATTTTTGTACTTTTTTTATTTGTGGCATGTTCTGGTATGCCTGATTATGAGGTAGATAACTGGGAAATATTAATCGATCCAAACTTTGATCAAGAAAAAGTAGTCTCATATTATAAAGATAAAGTTTCAAAAGTAAAACCTTGGTCTCAAGAAGAGATAGATATATATGCTGAGTTGCAAGAGGCTCTAAAAGATGCCGGAAATAACAAGGCAGTGGATGGAAAAAGAGCAAGACTTTCCGGTTTTATCGTGCCGGTAGATACCGAAAAAGACAAAGTAAATAAATTTTTATTTTTTCCAACCCAAGCAGCCTGTATCCATGTACCGGCCTCTCCTGCAAATCAAACGATATATGTAGAAACAAAAGCAGATGAAGGTGTAATTTTAGAAGATGCTTATGAAGAGGTCACAGTTTACGGAAAACTAATCCTCCAAGAAGCAAAAGTAGCAACAGGGACAGCTTCATACATTATAAATGATGGTATTTGCAGGGTTTACCCTAAGTAACTCAGTATTTAATCTTAGCCAGATAAAGCCCATTACTCGGTGCCGGTTTAACTTTATAACTCTTTTTACACTCCAACTGTTCTTTTATTTCCTCTTCTGATAGATTTAAGATTGCTCCGACCATTAGACGAATTTGGCTTCTTAAAAATCCATTGGCTTCAAAGTTTAGGATGATGTAGCCTTTGTGTTTGTAGGCAAAAGCTTTGTAGATGATTCTGCTTGTGCTCTTTGTATCACTTCCAGTTTTGAAAAACTGTTTAAAATCATGTTCACCTATAAATAATTTTATATTTTTTTCTATTTGAGCGAAATCTACATACTTTAAAAATGTTACAAAATCATTATCAAATGGGTTGCTCTCTTCTTTTTTTATTATGTAGCGATATACTCTTTTTTTAGCACTATATCTTGCGTGAAACTCATCACTTACTGCTTTAATGCTTTTAACTCTTATGGTATGTGGAAGCATCTCGTTTAAAACTCTTTTGAGTTTTGCTAAGTCGCTCCAAAATTCTGGCAAATCTATATGGCAGACTTGACCTGTGGCATGAACACCCTTATCTGTTCGTCCAGAAGCTATAATTTTGCAGTTTATACCAAGTTTTAAGAGGGTATATTCAAACTGACCAAAGATAGTATTTTTTGTCTCTTTTTGTATCTGTGAGCCAAAAAAATGGGTTCCATTGTAGGCAAGAGTTACGGCAACTCTCATCTAAAATCTAGCTACTATATATTTTTTGTAGATAATGTAAGTTACTATAAGCCAAGTTATAGCCACGAATGGAATCGTGTAAAAGACCAATACACCTTGAAGTCCTAAAGTTGCTCCATAAAAGGCTAAAATCCCTAAAAAGAGGTAGAGATAGACCCGTCCTTTTTGATGTCTAACATGAACTACTCCGATACTAACAACTAAAAAGAGACTTATAATAGGAAAAAAACTCAAAAGAGTATCTGTTATAAACATATGTGTTTTACTCTCTTTTCTATCGTTTGACTGCCAATACTCCAACGGTGTTTTGTAAGTTGTTAAGTCTGTTGCCATAGTGTCATTGATATGCATAGTATCAAAATCAATCTGCGTGAATTTTTCTGTTGAGTAACTGTAGCCTTCTCCGTCTGTCAGTTTAAGTCTAAGTATCCCAGAATCATTGATGACCTCTGCTTTTTTAGCCTCTATAAGTATCTCCTCTTTTTTGTTGTGATTAAAAAGAAATACATCACCAAATGTACCATCAGAATTATCTTTACCGATATATAGAAGCCAATCCCCAAAACTGTGTCCAAATTCAGAAGCAGAGAGATTAAACTTTGCTTCACTTTTTTTATAAGATATGAAATTGCTTGATAGAACCGTAGCATGGGGAAAGAGTATAAAAAAGTCAAAAATTAGTAGAGTAGATAGAAGCAGAGCAGGTTTTAGTAGTGTTTTTATAATGAATTTAGGATGAATACCAAGAGAGAATAGAACACCATCTCATTATCTGTTGAGAGTCTGAAAAGTGTCAAAGTTGCTGCAATAAAAAATGTAACAGGAAGAGTATAAAATAAAATCTCAGGTAAAACAAAAAAGTATAACTTGCTCATCTCCCAAAGACTAAGTTGAATAACTGCCGTATAAGTTGCCAGTTTGATTAGAAATATAACAGAAGCTATAGCAAAGAGTGGCAGAAAAATAGATAGAAATAAAATAGATAGATGGTGAATTATATAGTGTTGAAGTCTATCCATTAGTAGTTTGCCTCGATATATGAGAGAATAGGGCTGTCAAGCAGATAGACTATAAAAGTTGCAAGTGCTAAAAAAGGTACAAATGGAACTCTTTGCTCCTCTTTTGATCTTTTTAAAATAGCTAACATTATAGGAAGTGCTAAAAGAGCAGATAAAAATATAGCAACAAGTGTCAGTTTTACTCCAAGCAGAGCACCCATCGTTGCAGCTACCATGATGTCACCCTCTCCCATAGCTTCTATAAAAGGTGTTCTGTCATAGTGCTTGTTCCAAGAGGTTTTTGTTTTTAATCCAACTCTATAAATAGATGATGTCAATATGTAAGATAAAGCAAATCTCAAGAGTGTGAATCCACCACCAAAGAGTAGAGCATTTTGAAAGTTGGTAAAAATTCCATCAATACTCCAAGCACCAAAAATAGCAAATATAATGGCTAAAAGATTTAGGCTGTCCGGTATCATTTTGTATTTAAAATCTATTACCGATAGGGCTAAAAGCATTAAAAAACTTAGTCCGATAAAAAAGATAGGAATTGAGATTCCAAATTTATCCACCAAAAGTAAAAAAATCAAACCGGATATAAATTCTATAATGGGGTATTGTATAGATATTT
>JAGHAW010000075.1 GCA_021161305.1 Sulfurimonas sp. | reverse complement strand
TTTAATACTCATTGCATAAAGATATTCAGTCTTTGTAATACTTGTACAACTACCGCCCCTACCAAGAAGATATGAAATGCTATATTTTTTAGTGGAAGTTTCTTCTTTTTCAGCCTCCCAAAAATTAAAGTAATTAGCTATATAATAATTAATAGCTTTTCTTCTCGTGTTTATGCTACTGGGTGCATTTTTCCCATAACTAATAATTTTATCTAAAAAGTTTTTCGCTCTCAAATTCTCAACATACATAATACTTTCCTAATCAATCTCTGTAACAAGCATAAACACATCTCCATGCTCTGCTTGAATCTCTCTAGCTCTACTAAGAGCCTCCATAATACTAAACTCAACATCTCCACTGGTAACAAATAAAGACTGCTTTTCAATCTCATAAACCTTTCTTTGTCTTTTATCTAGTTTCAACTTTTCATCAAAAATATTCATAATATATCCTTTAATTTTTCCAAACAAATAAGCCACAAAAATTGGTGGCAACGACAACTAACTGAATATCAAATTCCATATAATGTATAATAAAATACACACTTCAAGCTCTCCCATCGCACACCCCCTCGAGAGCCTTTGTAGCAAAAGCAGTAATAGATCCTTGCTTTATATCTGCAAAAACTATAGGTCTAGTTTCTCTCCAGTCTGAAACGGTATCTGTGGATAAACTACAACGGCGTGATATATCATTTATTTTGATAGTAGAAAAATAATAATCATACAGACTCAACCCACCACTATTAGCAATCAGTATCCGCTTCAATCTTTCTCCTTTGTTTCTAGTTAAACCAATAGACCCACCAAACAACCTACGAAACTCTTTTTCTTCAAACTCTGTATAAATATCCATAATCTAAAACCTCCACAATTTTTTAAAAAATCCAACAATAGAACCAACAAGAGTAACCTCTACTGGATAAATAATAACTTCTTTTTTCTTCTTAACAACTCTAAGCCCTTTTCTATTTTCAGGCTTAACAAATCTAACGCCGCTTACATTATCTTCACAAAACTTTTCTTTTTTCATAACATTTCCTTTACTTTTAATAATACTCTTCTCTGTATCTTCCAGCTATTAAAAAATCTTTTAAATTTTTCATCCAGCAACATTCCATCATATTTTTCTATAGCCCTATCAATATCAAAACACTCAACCGTAATAATGTTTTCAAATTTTCCATATCTGTTATTAGAGCAAACAGATATATTCTTTAATCCACAAGCCAAAATCCTCCGCATTACAAAAGAGCGAATTTGAATCCAGCGACTACTATCAACATTACGAACATCGAACCATGTAAAAGTACGCACTATTTTTTTACTCATAACAACTCCCTTAATTTAGTAGTCTTCATTTTTAAAAAGCTCCACACCAATAAAAACAAGATAAATAAAAACAAGAGCAGCTAAAAAACAAAATAAATAAATCATAACAACCCCTTTTCTAAACAAACAAGAGCAGCTGAAAATAACAGCAACTCTTACTATAGCTTAGTCACTATCCGCATCTATAACAGCTTGAGCCAAATCTAAACTAAACTTTCTAATCTCACACTCTAAACTAAACACATCTTCATCACTACTCACATCAAGTAGCTTAAGTCTTTTTACTATCAACTCTTTAAGAGTGATAGCAATATCTAAAATTTCAGTATTCAAGTTAATAAACCTAGAACTAAATCTTCGTTAGTATATTTGTCCCATGCTTCTAAATTGTCCATCGCTTCTTCATAAGTATAAAAGCTACAATCCATATCCCTGGAGACTAAGGCTCTTATTGGATAATTACGGGAGCAATTAGATATTCTAACTTCAAGAACCGCTCAAAGTTCAAAGAAGTATAGGATATCGGAATGGCAATTATACAACAAACATTGAAACATACTGCATGGGAGTGCAAATATCATATAGTGTGGATACCAAAGTATAGAAAAAAAAAGTTATATAAAGAACTGAGACAGTATCTCGGTGAAATATTTAGAGACTTGGCTTTGCAAAAAGAGTGCCAGATATTAGAGGGGCATTTAATGAGTGATCATGTGCATATATTAAGGCTATGTACGCATTAATGGTTGAGGAATTAACTTCCTGCCAGAAATCACACCTAAAAGCTCTCTTGCAGTAATAGATTTTTCTCTATCAAGCAATCTCATCCAACCTAAATAACTATTCAAATATTTAGTAGCAACTCCATGAAAGTGTTTCATCCACTCTTTAAGTCTGCTATCATAAGCATTAACATTTTGGACATGAAAAACACCATCTCTTACATGCTCTTTAGCACTCACATTAATTGTTTCAAGAGTAAAGTGTGAATCTCTTGCAAAAGCTTTATAGGAAGGTTTTGAATCACTGCATAATAAGGCATCTTTATCAAGTACCGGTAACATAACTTTAGATATAGAGTTTTGATTACTTTGCTTTAAAATAGCATCAGTTGTATTGCCATTTCTATCTCTTACAATTAAGACGGCTATCTGTTGTGAAGATATACCTCTCTTAGTTGCCTTACCTCCTCGTTTACGAGCTTTACAACCTAAGTCTCTTTCGCCTTTATGTGACTCTAAAAAATATGTTTCGTCAAATTCTACAATTCCATGAAGATGTTGAGCTTTGAGTTCTATTGGTATTTGAAGCATTTTATGTCGCCATCTAAAAGTTGTACTTTTATCTACATGGCAATGTTTAGCACTCTCTCTTATGGATTCTCCATCAATCAAATCTTTAGCATATGTTAGCCAAGACTCTTTATGTCTTAATCTTGCTAATGGTGTTTTACTTAATGCATTAAAGCTTTTATGACACTCTTTGCATCTGTATCTTTGAAGGTTTGACCGTACTCCCCATTTATGAATACTATTTGATTGACAATGTGGACAGCAATCTACTGTTCCTGTTATGTTCTCTAAAGTCTCTATTGAACATTTATTATTGAGATGATTTTGCACTTGTTTAGATTGAGTGAAAGTAAGGTTGTCTAACTGGGTTAATAACCTGTGAAAAGCCTTGTTTAACATCTTAGTACCCTCCATTTAGAAAAGTTCTTATATCTTAAGTATAGCACTTTTTTACTTTTCAACCATTAATGCATACAGAGCCTATATTAATATCAATACCACCGAAATATGCAGTATCACAAGTAGTGGGATTTATCAAAGGTAAGAGTGCTATATCAATAGCACGAACATATCTCGGAAGAAGAAAGAATTTTACAGGACAAAGCTTTTGGGCAAGAGGCTATCATGTTTCAACGGTAGGGAGAGATGAAGCAATGATTAGAGAGTATATTCGGAATCAAGAAAAGGAAGATCAAAAAGATAGAGCAGTTATCACTGTTCTAAAAAGTCAGTGCTGTCGCCTTTAGGCGATTAAACCACTTTGAGTGGTTCCAATTAACAAGCCTCCGGCTCTGCCGGAGGTCGTGACTGTCGGTGGTAATGTCTGTAGCGTAGACAATAATGACGCTGGCGGTGGCGGATCATTTCTAACAGTGCTAAAGCACTGCTGGCACTCTTGTTAGCGTCTTCAGCATTTTTC
>JAGHAW010000036.1 GCA_021161305.1 Sulfurimonas sp. | reverse complement strand
GAGTAACTCAAATACCGACAATAATCATATATAATTCCAAAAATCAGATGCTTCATAGACATGAGGGACTAATGCTTTGTCAAGATATAGAAGAAATAATAAAGAAATAAGCCAACACAAGATATAATCGCGAAAATTATTCTTAGGATTCTATATTTATGAGAAGTCATTATTGTACAAATTTAAGTGAAGCAAATGTAGGTCAGGATGTTGTTTTAGCTGGTTGGGCTAACAGTTATCGTGATCATGGTGGGATTATTTTCATCGATTTAAGAGATAAAACAGGTCTTATCCAACTTACTTGTGACCCAGCAGACAGCGAACAAGCACATAGCGTTGCTGATAGTGTTCGCGATGAGTTTGTTCTTATTGCAAAAGGGACAGTGCGTCTTCGTGGAGAGGGTTTAACTAATCCTCGTCTTAAAACCGGTGCTATTGAGATTATTGTTAACGAACTTATCATTGAAAATAAGTCTGCTCCAGTTCCATTCGTGATTGGTGACAAAAGTGTTGGCGAAGAGACTACTCTTAAGTATCGTTACTTAGAGCTTAGAGATCCAGATTTATATGAAGTTTTTCGTCTTCGTTCAAAAGCCGCAATCGCAGCTAGAAATATCCTTGATGAAAATGGTTTCTTAGAGGTTGAGACTCCAATCCTTACAAAATCAACTCCAGAGGGTGCTAGAGATTATCTAGTTCCATCTCGTGTTCACGGTGGAGAATTTTACGCACTTCCACAATCGCCACAACTTTTTAAACAGCTTTTAATGGTTGGTGGATTTGACCGTTACTTCCAAATAGCAAAGTGTTTTCGTGATGAAGATTTAAGAGCTGACCGTCAACCAGAGTTTACTCAGATAGATGTTGAGATGAGTTTTTGTAATCAAGAAGATGTAATGAAAGTAGCAGAAGATCTACTTGTTGCAATGTTCTCGGCATGTAAAATTGATATTAAACCTCCATTTAACCGTATAACTCATAAGAATGCTATGGAATGGTATGGTTCAGATAAACCGGATATGAGATATGACCTTAAGATGGTTGATGTTATTGATATTTTTGAGAGATGTGATAATGAGATTTTTACAAATATCGCTAAAAAACCTCACACGAACCGTATCAAGGCTTTAAAAGTTCCAGGTGCTGATCTGATATTTTCAAAGCGTGAAATGAAAAGTTTTGAGACTTTTGTTCGTCAATTTGGTGCACATGGTCTTGGTTACTTTCAAATGAAAGAAGATGGTCTAAAAGGTCCGCTTATCAAGTTTTTTAGTGAAGAAGATATAGCTCTTCTTATAGAAAGAACTGAACTACAAGTTGGTGATGTTGTATTCTTTGGAGCAGGAGATAAAAAAACTGTACTCGATTATATGGGAAGATTTAGAATCTTTATAGCAGAACATGAAAAAATGAATCTTATTGATGAAAATGCTTATGAATTTATCTGGGTTGTTGATTTTCCAATGTTTGAAGTTGAAGATGGAAGAGTAAAAGCTCTTCACCATCCATTTACAATGCCTAAAGATACTGATAAAGATGATATAGAAGATATAGAATCTATCGCTTATGACATTGTTTTAAATGGTACTGAACTTGGTGGTGGATCTATTCGTATCCATAAAGAAGAAGTTCAAGAAGAAGTATTTAAACTTCTTGGAATCGAAGAAGAAGAAGCACAAGAAAAATTTGGTTTCTTACTTGATGCTCTTAAATTTGGAGCTCCTCCACATGGTGGTTTTGCAATGGGCTTTGACAGAATGATGATGCTCATAAGTAAAAAACCAAGCATTCGTGATGTTATTGCGTTTCCTAAAACACAAAAAGCTTCTTGCATACTCACAAATGCACCAAGTGAAGTTGATAATACTCAACTTAGAGATTTACACATCAGACTTAGAGAGCAAGTGAAATAGTGAAGAAACTATTTTTAATCATCGGAGCTCCCGGCTCTGGTAAAACTACAGACGCAGAGTTAATCGCCCAAGAGAATGGTGAGATAACTCATTATTCTACCGGTGATATGCTTCGAGCGGAAGTATCAAGTGGTAGTGAGATAGGAAAAGAGATAGAATCTTATATCTCAAAAGGTGCCATTGTGCCTATTGAGATAGCTATTAAAACAATAGTAAATGCTATAAAATCTGCACCAACAAACAATGTAATCTTAGATGGTTACCCAAGAAGTTTAGAGCAAATGAATGCTTTAGAAGATTTCTTGAAAGAAGAACATGAACTTCAGCTAATAAGTGTAATTGAAGTTCATGTAAGTGAAGATACTGCTCGTGATAGAGTTCTTGGTCGTGCAAGAGGTGCTGATGACAATACGGAAGTATTTGACAATCGTATGAAAGTTTATAATGAACCTCTTGCACAAATTCAAGCTTTTTACAATTCTAAAAATATTTTAAAAGTTATTTCTGGCGAGGGAACTATCGAAGCAATAGTTCAAGAGATGGAAACTTTTATAGAATCTAAAATATAACTATCCAGAATCTCTTCTGGATATTCTAACCTAATTTTGAAACAATAGCTGCTTCAACGACAGCTATATCTGCTGTACCATCAACACGGATATAAGTTAAATTATCAACTACTTTAGCTTGTTGTGTATAGTAATCTACAAGAGGTTTTGTAAGTTTGTGATAAACTTTAAGACGATCAAGAACAACTTCTTCTTTATCATCATCTCGTTGAACTAAATCTTCACCTGTCTCATTATCTTTACCTTCAACTTTTGGTGGATTATAAACTATATGATATGTTCTACCACTTGCCAAATGAGCACGACGACCAGCCATACGAGTAACAATTTCACTATCTGGAACATCAATCTCAATTACAGCGTCAATCTCAATACCTGCATTTGTTACAGAATCAGCTTGAGGAAGTGTACGAGGAAAACCATCTAAAAGAAAACCATTTTTACAATCATCTTGGGCTATTCGGTCTTTTACTAAACCAATAATAATCTCATCAGTTACAAGCTGACCAGCATCCATAGCAGCCTTAGCCATCTTACCCATTTCTGTACCGGCTTTAATAGCCGCTCTTAACATATCGCCTGTAGAGATTTGAGGGATATTGTACTT
>JAGHAW010000170.1 GCA_021161305.1 Sulfurimonas sp. | reverse complement strand
TTTCTTTATAGGTAAAAAAACTTCTCCATCAATTTATTTAGTTTTTTTAGTTAAATCAATAGTGCTAAAAGATAAAGTAGCAGGTTGTTTTGTGGTGGTGCTCACAACTGGACTTGAACCAGTGACTCTTACCTTGTCGAGGTAATACTCTACCAACTGAGTTATGCGAGCAAGGGCATAATTTTACCTAAAAATTCTTAAAGTAAATTTTTTCTACTTAATTGTTACAACAGGTATATATTTATATATATTTTAGGTTTATTAAGTGTATAATTTTACTATTAAAATACCACGAGGCTAAATCATGAAAATGACAGAGTTAGAAGAGTTAGGACTTAAAAATATTGGTAAGGTTTTTCATAACCTGAGTTATGATGAGTTAATTAAACATGAACTTGACAATGGGGAAGTGGAGCTTACTAAAAAAGGTGCTACAGCTGTTGATACAGGTATCTTTACAGGTCGTAGCCCAAAAGATAAGTACTTTGTAGATTGTGACCCATCAAACAAATATATTGCTTGGGGTGATGTAAATCAAAAAGTCAGTGCAGATGTGTTCGCTGAACTTTTAGTAGTTGCACAAGAACAACTCTCAGGTACAGACCTTTATGTAACTGATGTATTTTGTGGTTCTAGTGCAGCTTCAAAAAGATCAGTTCGTTTTGTATCTGAAATAGCTTGGCAGGCACATTTTGTAAAAAATATGTTTATTCGTCCAACAGAATCGGAACTTGAAGTTTTTCAATCTGATTTTACATTTTTAAGTGCATCTAAAGCAGTAAATGATAAATGGAAAGAACATGGACTTCATTCAGAAGTTTTTGTACTTTTTGATGTAGAAAATAATTTGGCAATTATGGGTGGTACTTGGTATGGTGGTGAGATGAAAAAAGGAATTTTTTCAATGATGAACTACTGGTTACCATTAGAGGGTAAACTCTCAATGCACTGTTCCGCGAATGTTGGAGAGGATGGAGATACAGCCCTTTTCTTTGGACTAAGTGGAACTGGTAAAACAACTCTTTCAACTGATCCTCATCGTGCCTTAATCGGAGATGATGAACATGGTTGGGATAACTATGGTGTCTTTAACTTTGAGGGTGGATGTTACGCAAAAGTTATCAATCTTGATGGTAAAAGTGAGCCGGAAATTTACGGTGCTATTAAGAAAGATGCACTTCTTGAAAATGTTGTGCTATATGGTGACGGTGAAGTAGATTATGAAGATGGAAGCAAGACTGAAAACACTCGTGTTTCTTACCCTATTGAACATATTGTAAATCATAAAGATGATTTGATGGCTGGTCATCCTGAAAATATAATCTTTTTAACTGCTGATGCTTTTGGTGTCTTGCCCCCAGTTTCAAAACTTACAAAAGAGCAGGCAATGTACTACTTTTTAAGTGGTTATACTGCAAAAGTTGCCGGAACTGAACGAGGTATTACAGAACCTGTTGCTACATTTAGTGCATGTTTTGGTGAAGCATTTTTACCACTTCATCCAACTGTTTATGCAAAACTTCTTGGTAAGAAAATAGATGAACATGGGGTAAATGTTTATCTTGTAAATACTGGTTGGACTGGTGGTGGTTACGGTGTTGGTCATAGAATGAGCATCAAAGATACTCGTGCTTGTATTAATGCTATTTTAGATGGAAGTATTAAAGATAGTGAGTTTGACACTACTAAAACATTTAGACTTCATGTTCCAACAACGCTAGGTAATATTGATTCTGAGATTTTAAATCCTCGTAATGCATGGGAAGATAAAGAGCTGTTTGATAATACAAGAGATAAACTAGCTAGTATGTTTGTAGAGAACTATAAAAAGTATCAAGATAGTGAGCATACGGATTACGCACCATTTGGTCCAATAGTTTAAGAGTAGTAATTTTTTTCTATTTAATTTTTTTCTTTGTGGCTTGAGTCATATATAGCCACAAAGCCCCTCCGAAAACTACTAATATAAGTGGTGCAATCCAAGGTTTATCCCCAATAATTTCAGCAAATTTTACCAAAGCACTTCCAGAATAGTAGCTTCCAAAACCAAATGCCAATGCCCAGACAGCGGCACTCAATACATTTAAAATAGCGAACTTTTTAAAATCATATTTAGTTAAACCGATAGCTATAGGGATAAGAGTTTTGATACCATAAATAAATTTTTGCATAAATATTATCCATGAACCATTCTTTTTCATCATAACATGGGCAAGTGCTAATTTTCTTCGATGTTTTCTCAGACCTTCCATCATCATCTTTTTTTGGTATCGTGCCATATAAAAAAGTAAAACATCTCCTAAAGCATTTGCTAAAAAAGCAATAGCTATTGATGTAGTTAAATCCATCTTACCCATAAAAGAGAGAACTCCAGCACCTATAAGTGCCACAAATCCACCACCAAGGGAGTAGAGAAAAAGTCCTATATATCCATAGGTTGCTAAGTTGCTAAAAGTATCTTCCATATTTGTAAATATCCTAAAGTTGTTTAATTTTCATTATTTCATCACGAAGTCTAGCTGCCTCTTCAAAGTTTAACTCTTTTGCAGCTTGTTTCATTTTTAGCATTAACTCTTTTATTAATGCTTTTCGCTCTGTTGGTGGTATTTTATCCATTTTTTTATGCTTTTGGTAAATGTCACCATGATCTTCGAGTTTTAGGTTTGTATCTAGTTTGCGAATCGTAGTTGTTGGAGTGATTTTATGCTTTTTATTATATGCTTCTTGAATTGTTCTTCTTGAACTTGTTGTGTCTATGGCTTTTTGCATTGATTTTGTGATTTTATTGGCATATAGAATAACTCTGCCGTTAGCGTTTCTGGCACCACGACCTATTGTTTGGATAAGTGCAGTTTCACTTCTTAAAAATCCTTCTTTGTCGGCATCTAAAATCGCAACAAGAGATACTTCCGGTAAGTCCAGTCCTTCACGGAGTAAATTTATGCCTATAAGAACATCAAACTCCCCAAGTCGTAATGCTCTGATGATTTGATTTCTCTCGATTGTATCAATGTCAGAGTGCATATACTGAGCTTTTATGCCCAAATCTGCTAAATATTTTGTAAGGGCTTCAGCCATTTTTTTTGTAAGAACAGTTATGAGAATTCTCTCATTTTTTGCAGCTATCTTTTTTATCTCATCATGAATATCTTCAACTTGATTATCAGATGTTTTTATCTCTAAAATTGGGTCAAGCAAACCTGTTGGTCTGATAATTTGGTGAGCAATTATGCTTGACATTTCCAGTTCATATTCTGCTGGAGTTGCAGATACAAAAAGATAGTGTGGAGCTTTATCTATATATTCTTCAGCTTTTAACGGACGATTATCCAAAGCACTAGGCAACCTAAAGCCATAATCAACAAGAACTTCTTTTCTAGCTCTATCCCCCGCATACATACCTCGATATTGTGGCAATGAAACATGAGATTCATCAACTATCACTAGGTAGTCTTGATTTCTCTGGGCAAAATAGTCAAGAAGAGTAAAAGGGGCTTCACCTGGTTTTTTGTTAGTTAAAAGTCGTGAATAGTTTTCAACTCCTTTACACATGCCAGTAGTTTGAAGCATTTCCAAGTCAAACTCAACTCTCTGTTTTAGTCTTTGATACTCTAAAAGTTTTCCTTCTTTGGTAAAGTAGGCAAGTCTATCATCTAGCTCTTCTTCTATTCTTTTTATCGCAACTGCCATCTTCTCTTGAGAAACGCTAAATTGTGAACAAGCATATATAGTAAACTTTTTATGTTCTTCAAGTCGCTTATTATCAATAATATCAAAAGTATAAATAGCCTCTATCTCATCCCCAAAAAATTCTATACGGATAGCTTCTTGTTCAAAGTAGGGTGGATAAATATCTAAACTTTCCCCATTTACACGAATATGTCCACTGTCAAAATAAGTATCATTACGAGAGTAACCCATTTCCACCAGACGAAGTAGAAGTTTTTTCTGATTTATCTCATCCCCAACTTTTAAAACTTGAACCATATTTAGATATTCTTCAGGGTCACCAAGTCCATAGTTTGCAGATACAGAGGCTATAACGATAACATTATCATAAGAGAGAAGATTAGCAGTAGAAGATAGTCTCATTCTCTCTAGTTCATCATTTATGGCACTGTCTTTTTCTATAAAAAGGTCTTGACGAGGGATGTAAGCCTCAGGCTGATAATAATCATAATAAGATACAAAATACTCAACATGAGCATCAGGAAAAAAACCACGAAACTCTGAGTAAAGCTGAGCAGCTAAAGTTTTGTTATGAGTCATGATGATAGTAGGCATCTTAACATTCTCTATAACCTTAGCCATAGTATATGTTTTACCGCTACCTGTCACACCTTCAAGTGTTTGGTAACGATTGCCTTTTAGTATGGAATCACTTAACTCTTGTATAGCTTTTGGTTGGTCACCAGCAGGTTCAAAAGGAGTTTGTGCTTTAAAGTTTATCTCTTTTTTCATTGGTGGAATTATAGCTGATTAGTATGAATATGAGTGCATGTTTAGTGATAAGACTGCCGAGAAATTAATCTGTATTGAACTAATTCACTATTATCAATAAAATAGTATAAAAAGGTAGTTTAGAGTACAATGAAATTAAAAATGATTTTGTGATGATTAGTAAGTTCTATTGGATTCCAATTAGTTTAGGAATTTTGCTGTTAAGTGGATGTACAAATGCAGTTGATTCGAGTGTAGTAGTAAATTGCGATGGTTTAAAAGGTTGTGAACAAAAAATTTGTAATTTAAAAAATGATATAAATATTGCAAAAAAAACAAATAACGAAAATAGAGTGGATGGATTAGTTATCTCTTTAAATAAAGTAAAAAAACATTGTACAGATGAAGGTATGATTGAAGAGATCCAAGATAAAATCCGTGATACAAAAAAAGATTCAAAAGAAGATACTAAAAACTATGAAGAAGCAGTGAAAGATGCTAAATTAGATAAGATAAAAAAATATGAAACTAAAATGGCTGAGGAGAAGCAAGAGCTTAAACAGTTAGAAGATGAATTAAAACAACTTAATTGAAGATAAACACGGTTACCGATACCATCTTCAATAGTATTCTAAGGCATTCTAAACACCTGCTGTTATAATCACCAAGAAGTTATAATTCTAACTGCTATAAAAGGCAGTTAGAAAAGTTATTATATTGAAACAGTCGTAGTCCAGATTCCGTGTAAATTACAACCAGCTTTAGCTGTTAATATTTTTATATTGTCTAGTTTTAGAGCAAATGAAGCTACTCCACGAGAAATCTCTGGCTCAAGAGTGCTTTTTCCTACAAGTTTACCATCAGCTGACAGTGAGATAAAATCTATCCAGTGATCAGGTGTACTAGGGTGAATAATACCACCTTGACCAACTGTGATTTCTACTAAAGTATAGCCTTTAGCATCTTTATCTTTAATTGTTACCTGTGGAGAGTGCTTAAGCTCACCTTTATCCAACTTAGCTGGATTTTGAGGTTTCATCTCAACACGATTCATATACTCTTCTTTCATCTTAGCTTCAGCACCTACTGCTGCCAATACTGCTGTTACACCTACTACTTTTAGTGCTTCTCTTCTATTCATATCTTCCCTTTATATATATTTGTAAACGAATTTTATCTACATATACTTAAAGGAAAATAACTATCTTTTAGTATATATTATCC
>JAGHAW010000103.1 GCA_021161305.1 Sulfurimonas sp. | reverse complement strand
ATTTGTTTAATAAGATATACTTTTAATATATCACTAGGATGTGGCTTATGCAAGTTTATCAAAGAGTCTTTTTCTTTGTTGTAGAACTTAACGGCAGAACCACTACCCTCCAGTCTTATAAACCCACATGCCAAGAGTAAAGTTACTAACTCACTAAAAGTTAAATCTTTTTTAATAGGAGTTTGTAAAAACTTTTGAAGTAATTTTTCTTTTTTACTCATAATATAATGGTATCATTTTTTAGTTACAAAGTCAATAGAAAGTAATGTATGAATTCCCAAGTAAAACTTGGGAACTAGGGGGGGGGAATCCGTATATGAAAAGAGGTTGATTAGTTAAACAACGCCTCTAACGCATCAACACCATCTTTAGCTTCTTGGATTTCACCAGTTGATTCATCTGTTGTTTCGTCTGTTTCTACAAGTTCTATCTGCATTCCTGTTAGCATAGATGCCAGACGGATATTTATACCGCTTTTACCGATAGCTTTTGATTTTTGGTCACCTGGTAGGGTTACAATGGCTTTTTCATTTTCACCATCTTCATTTTTTACTATCTCGACATGAGAGATAATTGCAGGAGACATAACTCTTGAGACAAAAAGTTCAGGTATTGGTGTATACTCAATACAGTCAATATTTTCACCAATAAGTTCTTCTGAAACAGCATTTATACGAACACCTTTGACACCAACTGTAGCACCAACAGCATCAACTTGTGGATGAGTTGAGATAAGTGCTATTTTAGCTCTTTCCCCAGGGATTCTAGCTGATTTTTCAACGATTACGGCACCATCTGCAATCTCTGGAACCTCCAAAGCTAAAAGCTCTTCTAGAAATTTTGGACTTGTACGAGAAAGTTCGATTTGGATACCGTTTTCTTTATCCATATTTACGCGTCTTACAACCGCTTTTATATGGTCGCCAACATTGAAAAATTCACCTTTTATACGGCTTTTCATAGGAAGTACAGCACGAATTTCATCAATTTCTATATATGTAGAGTTTTTAGAATCAACTCTAATTACACGACCTGAAACGAGTGTTCCGATTTTTGATTTATATTTGTTAAAAAGTTCATCTTCTACAAGTCTTTGGATGTGAAATTCTATCTCTCTATGAAGCGATGAAGCACCAGTTCTTCCATAATCATTTAGGCTGTGAGGGATTTGTAGTTGGTCTTCAAGTTCCACTTGGTCATCATACTCTCTTGCATCAGTTAGAGATATAAAAGCTGGTGCTATTTCTTCATCTAATAGTTTTTCATCATCATCAGCAACAACAGTAATTGTCTGAACTATTTCAATGCTTTTCTTCTCTTCATCAATAGTTGCTTCAAAAGCAAATTTATGATTAATTACTCTCTTTGCAGTTTGGACAAATGCTGTTTTTAAAGCTTCTGTTACTTTTTCAGGTTCAAGACCTTTTTCATGTGCAATTGCATCAACAATATCTAAAATTTTTTCCATATCAGTGTCCTTTTAAAGGGTTGTTTCACAAAAAATAAATATAATAATTGGGAGATTTCTTATGAAGTATGACATTATAGCAAAATTCTATAAAAACATCTTTAATGCGATTTTTAGTAGTTGTTGTATATAATGCAATACTTTTATGAAAAAAAATCAAGGAAATATATAATGGATTTAAAATTTGCAAGAACAGAAGTTGATAGTAAACCAAAGAAGGCTGATTTAGCTAAAATCGAAGCTAGTATTGAGAAAGAAGATAGTGTAATTTTTTATTTTGATAGAGAGAACTCTCATAAAGATCTGCTTGAACTTCAGGATTATTTTGAAGCAAAAGGGAAAAGTTTTTATATGAGTGAAGTTAAGTTTGGACTCTCTGATAATGAGTATATGTACCAAGTTCACATCATAAATTAGAGCAATTGCGAATGAGTAAAAAACTCTTTATTGAGACTTTGGGTTGTGCTATGAACTCTCGTGATACTGAGCATATGATTGCTGAGTTGACTGAAAAAGAGGGTTATGAGGTAGTTAAAGATTTTAGAGATGCCGACTTGATACTCATAAATACATGCTCAGTTAGAGAGAAGCCTGTTTCTAAACTTTTTTCAGAACTAGGTATCTTTAACAAAAAGAAAAAACCAAGTGCAAAGATAGGTGTTTGTGGTTGTACGGCTTCGCATTTGGGTAGAGATATCATAAAAAGAGCACCCTATGTAAACTTTGTTTTAGGTGCTAGAAATGTATCAAAAATCACAGAAGTTTTGCACAAAGACAGAGCCGTTGAGATAGATATAAATTATGATGAGAGTGAATTTGCTTTTAAAGATTTTCGTACATCCACTCTAAAAGCCTTTATCAATATTTCCATAGGTTGTGATAAGAGTTGTACCTACTGTATAGTTCCAAAAACTCGTGGTGATGAAGTTTCCATTCCAGATAGACTTATATACAATGAGGCACAAAGAGCAGTAGACGCAGGGGCAAAAGAGATTTTTCTTTTAGGTCAAAATGTAAACAATTATGGTCGCCGTTTTTCAGGTGAACATGAGAAAATTAACTTTGCAGAGTTGCTCAAAAGACTTAGTAAGATAGAGGGTTTACAGAGAATCCGTTTTACATCTCCACATCCTTTTTATATGGATGATGAGTTTATAGAAGAGTTTGCAACAAATCCTAAAATTTGTAAAGCGATGCATATGCCTCTTCAAAGTGGTTCTACTAAAGTTTTAAAAGATATGAAGAGAGGCTATTCAAAAGAGTGGTTTTTAAATCGTGTAGAGAAGCTTAGAAAGGTATGTCCAGAGGTTACTATTTCTACGGATATTATTGTAGCTTTCCCTGGTGAGAGTGATGAGGATTTTGAAGATACTTTAGATGTTCTGAAAAAAGTAAGGTTTGATCAGATTTTCTCATTTAAGTACTCTCCTCGTCCACATACTGAAGCTCAACATTTTACAAATGTTGTTGATCCGGAAGTAGCATCGGCTAGACTTACTCATCTTCAATCCTTTCACACTCAAATTCTTGATGAAAAAAATGCTACACAACTAGATAAAGTTTATAGTGTCTACTTTGAAGAGTTGCTTCCAAATCATTTTGTTTCAGGTAGAAGTGATAACAATTTCGTTATAAAAGTCAAAGGTTCTGATGAGCTTTTAGGTGAGTTTAGAGATGTTAAAATAACTTCTATCGGAAGGACTATTTTAACTGGGGAAATTGTTGCTTAAAAAAGTTCTTCGCTCTTTAGCCCTAATCTTAGTTCCTTTTATAGGTTCACTTGTGATTAGGTTTTTATATTTTACCAATAAAAAAGAGTTTCACTCCACAGAGTCTATAGGGGAAGAGCCAACTATCTTTGCTTGTTGGCATGGAGAGCTTCTTATGCTTCCGTATCTCTACTCTCATTATAGAAAAACTCCACATGCCAAGGTTCTTATCTCAAGTCATTTTGATGGAGAGTTGATCTCCAAAACTATAAAATATTTTGGTTTGGGTACTCTAGCTGGTTCAAGTAACAGAAATGCTGCGAGAGTCTTAATCCAAGGTATTAAAACTATTAAAGAGGGTTATGATATAGGAATAACGCCAGATGGACCAAAGGGACCAAGGCATAAAGTGGCAGACGGCATAATAGTAATGGCACAAAAAACTAAAGCTAAAATAGTTTTAGTTGAGATAAAGCCTACTAAATATTGGCAATTGAACTCTTGGGATAGGTTTACTATTCCTAAACCATTTGGGGTCTTGCATTACTACTCATCATCTTTGATTGATGTTGGCGGTATGGAACTAGAAGAGGCACGAACTTTAATCAGAGGAGAACTGCTTAAACATGAAAACTAAGATTTTAATTCCGGCGATAGCTATCTTTTTACTTTTAATTATGGGTGGGTATTTTTTAATAAATCCATCTTATGAAAAATCTGTAAAAGCAAAATACTACTATGAAATTGGTAAATATAAAGAGGCTTACTCTTTGGCAAAAGAGGCTTTTAGTTTGGATATTTACAATCGTATGGCAACTACAATTATGGCTCAATCTCAAACTTCATTAAAGTATGAAGCTTATATAAGTGATGCTAAAAAATATATGAAAGATATTAATGAGATAGCGGTGCATGAGGTTGTCTCGGATGCAGATAAGACAAAGATAAGACTGATTTGTGAGATTATGAATAGTTTATATATAAAACTCGCACCAAGTGTTATAACGGATGAGGGATTAGTGCAAGAGACATCTAAATATCATGATGGTTTTGAGAAACTTCTTGAAAAAGTTAATAGATAGTTATAGAATTGAGTTTTTAGAATCTCTTGAGAGCTTGAGAGGTTACTCTGATTTGACTATAAAAAGTTATGATGAGTCTATAAAAGAAGCCTTTATGTATGTGGAAATAGTTGAACAAAATGGACAGATAGTCTTTAACCTTATGCCTTATCGTATAGAAATTTCATCTTTAAATCCAAAAACAATTAGTAAAAAACTCAGTGCGATTCGATCATTTTGTAGTTTTTTAAATGAGAATGGTTTAAAAGTAGTTCTTAAATCGGATGATAGTCTCAAAGTGGCAAAAACTCTGCCCAAACCAATATCTCATAAGCATATTATGGAAGCACTCTCACATGCCAATTTAAAAGAGAAGACGGTTGTAACTATGTTTTATACCTTAGGTCTTCGTATCTCTGAACTTTCATCACTAAAACTTGAAGATATATCAGAGGAATGGATAAGAGTTTTAGGTAAGGGCAATAAGCATAGAGATATTCCACTTATGGATTCTACAAAAGAGTTGATGGATGAATATTTAACAACTTCACTGTCAAAAAAATTTCTTTTTGAACAAAATGGCGAAAGATTAAGCGAAAATAGTCTAAGATATATCGTTAATAAAGTCTTTAAGAGAGTCGCCTTAAAAGTTACTCCTCATCAGCTTCGCCACTCTTATGCATCATCCTTGCTCAATAGGGGTGCACCGATAGTTGATGTAAGTGAACTGCTTGGACATTCTTCTATGGCTACAACACAAATATATACAAAATTAGGTAGTGCATTGAAACAGCAAAATTATAACAAAGCACATCCGCTTTGTGGAATTGGTAAGTAATGTTGGGTAAAATTTTTGAATCTTTATATCTCAAAGTATTTGTTAATATTGTTGTTCTGCGTTCAAAGAGTATAGTTTACATAGAAACAGTTAACAAAAATGGTGTTGTTGATAGTGTAGAAGAAAGTTTTAATACAACGAGTTTAAACGATAGCATGAGCGAGTTTATCCTAGCATATACCAGCGAAACACCATTTAATTATATTTCGATTTTAGATAAATCACTCTCTCAAGGAGCTATACCAACCTGCTCAACTAAAGATATAGCTACTTACTGTGATACAATCTCCTCTAAATATTTGTGTTATGGGGATAAGTGGTCTTTTTATACATCAAAATTGGGTATACATTCTATAGAGAAAGAGTACTCTAAAACAGGGGTTGACTTTGTTTTTTCTTCATTTGTTGTTTTAGCTAGATTTTTTAGAGATAAAATAGATAGTAATGTGGCAATGTTTATTTTAGTAGAAGACAACTTTGTTACTCTTAGTGTTTTTGATAACTCACTATTGTTATATGCTAAACATCTTGACATGGAACATTATAAAGATTCAAACGACCTTTTAATGGACGATGATGAACTAGATGAGATTGAGTTAGATGTAGAGGATGGGATAGATTTAGATGATATGGAAGTTGAAGACTTAGATGATTTTGGTAATATTGAAGATTTAGATTCACTTGAAGATTTAGATGAATTTTCTGATGCTAAAGATATTGATGAAGAGTTTCAGGAGAGTCTCGATATTAGTCAGCCTGTAAAAGAAGTAGATGGTTTTAACGAAGATTATCAAAGATATTTATTAATTCAAAGTTCGATAAATGATTTCTATAAAAATTCTAAATACAAAAGTCAATTTATTGAATCTATATATATAGCAGATAGTATTGGTGTTAGTAGTGATTTGAAACGCTATCTTGAAGAAGAGATGTTTTTGAATGTATATATTCGTAGTATGGATTTGGGTGCTGAAATTTGTGAGTTAGCAAAGGCAGAGTTAAAATGAAATATAGTTATATAAAACCAAGAAAAAAGTCTATTTTAACTCAAGAACTGCAATTGCTTTTCATGTTTTTTGGTATAACTCTTTTCATGTTGTTTTTGACTTATGCATTTTTACTTTTTAAAGACTATAGATTTTCACAAAATATGAAAGATGTAGAGTTTCAAAGAGT
>JAGHAW010000041.1 GCA_021161305.1 Sulfurimonas sp. | reverse complement strand
TGCAATTGCAAGGCACAAAGTCGTAGGAGCTACTGGTAGCTTCAAGATTTTGTAACGAAGTCAAGTGTATGTTTTTCTAATCGTCCTTTGGATAACTCATAAAGAGGCAATCTGCAAAGCATCTATCGTTCGACTTTACCAGTAAAGCCTTCACGATAGCTACTTCACATCTTACCTCTTTATGAGTTACTGCTATGCATTAGTTTGTTGTAGGATGGCAATATAGAATTCTGCGTTGAATATCCACGCATGTTTTCTATTAAAAACTTGACTTTAACCTAATATTATTATTGTGATGATATAATCGCAATTAAATTTTTAAAATAGTTAGAGAGAGATAATGCAGAGAGTTGAAGTAGAGATAGCTAGACTGATTAAAGAGATTGATTATGATGAGGTGACTCGTCTTTTTGCTATGCTTAGCGGTGGTAAAAGACTTCGTGCCAAGTTGATTTTAAAGATAGCTCCCCAGCATGAAAAGGCTCCTTTGTTAGCTGCTGTCGTTGAGCTTATTCACGGTGCTAGTCTGCTTCATGATGATGTTATAGATGATGCTGACACTAGAAGAGGTGTTGCTTCGGTTAATGCGACAGAAGATAGTAAAACTGCTGTAATGCTTGGTGATATTCTCTACTCAAAAGCTTTTAGCGAACTGGTTGAATTTGATAGAGATATAGCAAAAAGTGTAGCTTCTTCAGTTACTGCTCTTAGCAAGGGTGAGATGCAAGATGTAAAGATGGCAGAGAAGTTTAACTCTGATGAAAAAAAGTATCTTGACATGCTCTATCTTAAAACTGCTACTCTTATAGAATCGGCAGCTTATGCCTCTGCACTGCTTGCTGGCAAAGATGCCACTAAGTATGGAATCTATGGACGAAATTTAGGACTTTCTTTTCAGATTATAGATGATATTTTAGATATTACAGCTGATGCACAAACTCTTGGTAAACCTGCTATGAATGACTTTATAGAGGGGAAATGTACACTTCCTTATATCTATCTTTATAGAGCTTTAGATGAAGAAGAGAGAGCTAAGTTAATCTCTTTGCATACAAAGCAGACAGATGCAGATGAAGTTTTCTGGATAAAACAAAAAATGGCTGAACATAAAAGTATAGAAGAATCATTTAAATTGGCTCAAAAACTTTCAGATGAAGCGATGCAAGCAGTTCAAGGCGATGATGAACTCATTGCAATTTTACAAACTATGATAAAAAGAAGTTATTAATGCACTATTTAAATATAAGTTTTTCACATAAAAATTCTACTCTTGAGATAAGAGAAAAGTTATCATATCCAGATGAAAAAAATCTTCATGGATGTTTGCAAAGATTAAACGAGTGTGAATCGATAAATGAGACTATTTTAATCTCCACATGTAATAGAATGGAAGTTTTGTGTAGCTGTAACGATATAGTTCAAGCAACACAGCATATATTTGAAAAACTTACTCTTCGTGCTGGTATTTCCATAGAAGAGCTTGAAGGTAGAGCAGATATATATGATGACAGTAGTGCGATTCATCATCTTTTTAGTGTTGCTGCTTCGCTTGATTCTATGGTAATTGGTGAGACACAGATTGCTGGACAACTTAGAGATGCTTTTAGATTTTCTTATGATCATAAATATTGCGATAAAAAACTGGCTCGTGTAATTAGAGAAGCTTTTAAGTGTGCAGCAAAAGTTAGAACTGCTACAGATATATCTTCTAAACCAGTTTCTATGGCAAGTGTTGCAGTTTCTAAACTAAAATCAGTGCTAGATGACTTAAATGGTAAAAAAGCTTTGATTATTGGTGTGGGAGAGATGTCTCAGATAGCAGCAAAACATTTGATTAAAAATGGTGTTGTCGTTTATATAATGAATAGAACAAAGGATAGAGCTGTCGCTTTGGCTGAGGAGTGTGGAGCAAAAGTTCTTGATTTTTCAGAACTTCCATCTGCCGTAAATGAGTTTGAGATACTTTTTACTGCTACTTCGGCACATTCTCCTATTATTACAGATGAGATAATTTCTTCATGTGATTTTGATAGATATTGGTTTGATTTAGCCCTTCCAAGAGATATTAACTATCATAAAGGCGAGAGAATAAATCTCTATGTGATTGACGACCTTAAAACTATTATAGATAATAATATCTCTTTTAGAGAAGATAGTGCAAAAAAGGCTCATACAATTATAGGAAGAAGTATTGTTGAGTTTTTTGAATCTCTTGATGCTTTAGATATTGAACCTATGATTAAAGAGATATATGAAAAAGCCTTTAAAGCTGCCAAAACTGAGAGCGATAGAGTTATAAAAAATGGTTATATTCCAAAAGAGTATGAAAATCAAGTTCACAAGATGGGTGAACAAGTTGTGAAGAGATTTTTGCATGAAATTACTGAGAGTATTAGAAATGGGGCAGATGATACTGCTTCTGATACCATAGCCGGAAATATTAAATCAGTGATGCAAAAACATGAATGTGATGCTCCAACTGGGTACGCATGTCAATATATGATAAAGGTTGAAAAGTGAGAAGATCAAGAGCGTTTATACCAACAACAAAAGAGGCACCGTCTGATGCTGTTTTAGCCAGTCATATCTACCTCTCCCGTGCAGGATTTATTCATCAAGTTGCAAGTGGATTATATAGCTATATGCCATTGGCAAAAAGAGTAATTAAAAAGATTGAAAATATTATAAATGAAGAGATGGCAAAAGTTGGGGCAGAAGAGGTTGAGCTTAGTTTTGTGACACCTGCTTCACTTTGGCAAGAGAGTGGTCGAATTGATAAGTTCGGTAAAGAACTTCTTCGTTTTAAAGATAGAAAAGAGAATCTTTTTGTTCTTGGACCAACTCATGAAGAGATGATGGTTGATTTAGTTCGCAATCGTATAACAAGTTACAAACAATTACCTATAAATTTATACCAGATAAAAACAAAGTTTCGTGATGAAGCAAGACCTAGATTTGGTTTGATGCGTGGTCGTGAGTTTATTATGAAAGATGGTTATAGTTTTCACGCTTATGAAGAAGATTTAGATAGAGAGTTCAGTGCTATGGAAAGAGCATATAAAAGAATTTTAACTAGACTTGGACTTGATTTTAGAGTGGTTGAAGCTGATAGTGGTGCTATTGGTGGAAGTGGTTCTAAAGAACTTATGGTACTGGCAAATAGTGGTGAAGATACTATAGCAGTTTGTGATAAGTGTGAATATGGTGCAAATATAGAAGCAGCAACTAGAGGTGCGGTAGAGATTCCAGAAGCCCCAGAAGCCCTTTTTAACAAGTTTCAAACTTCAGAGACTTCAAGCATTGAAGATTTAGCAGAGTTTTTTAAAATTGATCCTTACTATACTGTTAAGTGTGTAGCAAAAAAATTAGTTTTTGAAGAGGATAGTGAAGTTGTACTTTTCTTTTTAAGAGGTAGTGATAATCTTCAAGAAGTTAAAGCACTTAACGCAACAGGTGCTTTAGAGATAACAGATGTTACGGCTCAAGAACTAGAAGAACTTGGTCTTGAAACAGGTTATATAGGACCACTTGACCAAGATAGAGCTAAGCATGTAATAGATAGTGATTTGAAAAATGCGACGAATATGGTTTGTGGAGCAAATGAGAAAGATTACCACTTTGTAGGGGTTGATTTGTCTATCATTAGCGAAGTTGCATATTTCGCAGATATATCAGAGGTACACGAGGGTGATTCTTGTCCTCACTGTGATGGTAAACTATCGTTTACTAAGGGTATTGAGGTTGGACATATCTTTAAGTTGGGAACAACTTATTCAGAAGCTTTAAAAGCAGAATTTTTAGATGAAAATGGAAAAGCTAAACCATTTATCATGGGTACTTACGGTATGGGTGTCAGTAGATTGGTTGCTGCTGTTATAGAACAACATCATGATGATAGTGGGTGTATCTGGACAAAAGAGACAGCACCGTATATGGTAAATATTATGATTTCAAACATTAAAGAAGTGACTCAAGTTGAGTTGGGCGAAGCTTTATACACTAGACTTATAGAGTCTGGTGTTGAGACTATGCTTGATGATAGAAAAGAGAGATTTGGTTTTAAAATGAAAGATGCTGAACTTATTGGCTTTCCCTACACTATTATTATAGGAAAAGAGTTGGTAAATGGTAATGTTCAAATCTTTGATAGAAAAACAAAAGAGAAAATTTCTGTAGATAAAAATGAAATTTATGAAAAAATTATGGAGTTACTATAAAATGCTCTATTTTTTAGTATATCTTTTTTTGGAAGTTTTAGTATCTGTTAATATTTCATCATATCTTGGTGGATTGTTGACATTTTTTGAGATACTTTTTAGTGCTTTTCTTGGGATAGCAATACTAATAAATTTTAGAAAAACCCTAGCTGAAAATATGCATGCTGTCTCGTACAGTTGTATAGATTTACAGCAGTTTCAAAGCCTAAACCTTTTTACAATTTTTGGTGGTATTTTACTTATAATACCTGGTTTTTTAACAGATATAGTTGGAATTTTAATGCAGTTTAGTGTCTTTACAACTATGCTTGTTAATCGCTATCACTTAAAGTCTGGAAATTGTAAAACTAAGTTTGAGAAAAATAATATAACAAAGGATTCGGATGTCATTGATGTTGAGATTATTGGTAACGACACTTCTATTAAGTAGCACTCTTTTTGCGTCTAGTGCAGAAAAAACAGTTGAAAAGTTTTTAGAAAAATCATTTAAAAAAAATAGAAATATTGTCTCTTTAAAAATAGAAATATTAGAGAAAATAGCAGTTACTAAGCTAGAAGGCTGGGATGCTTTTATAGTAAGCATAGATGCAACACTAAAAGCAAAACCTAAAAATCGTCAAGTTAAACAGAAAATGATTTGGTTTTCTAACGGCAGTCTGATTACTCAGGATTTAGTAGATATGAAGTCCGGTAATAGTTTAAAAGATTTAGTTGCACCAACATTTAAGCCCGAGCATTATAAAAAAGAGAATCTTATTTATGGAAATGCAGATGCTAAACATAAGGTAGCTATTTTTTCAGATCCACTCTGTCCATTTTGTAGAAGTTTTGTACCAAAAGCTATAAATAGTATGAAAAAAGAGCCAAAGAAATTTGCTATATATTATTACCATTTACCTCTAGTCTCACTACATCCTGCTGCTACTACCTTGGTAAAAGCTGCAATTGCAGCAGAACTTAGTGGTTATAAAGATGTTGTTTTGAATCTCTATAAAGTAAGAGTTGGTTCTCGAGAAAAAGATGTGAAAAAAATCTTAGCAGCATTTAACAAAACAATGAAAACTAATATAAAACCAGCAGATATAAACTCAAGAGAAGTTATGAAACATTATGAAAGTGATATAGAGATTTCTGAAGCATTGATGGT
>JAGHAW010000131.1 GCA_021161305.1 Sulfurimonas sp. | reverse complement strand
TGTTTGTTTGCGTCCATCTTTGGCTCACTTTATTTTGATTTTCTATGTGTATTGTATGAAAATTTTATCCTTATTTAGTTAAAATCCTCTTTATGAAAAAAACATTAATTGCACACTCGCCAGACGCTGATGATATATTTATGTACTATGCCATTAAATTTGGCTGGGTAGATATGAAAGATACACTTTTTGATAATATTGCTAAAGATATTCAAACCCTAAATGAAGATGCACTTAATGGTGTTTATGACATTGTTGCCATTAGTTTTGCCCTCTATCCACATATAAAAGAAGAATATGCTCCACTTCGCACTGCTGTAAGTTTTGGAGAGGGTTATGGTCCTAAAGTTATAAAGAAAAAGGGTGTAAAACTAAAGAGAAACTTCAAAGTTGCTCTTAGTGGTGAACACACTACAAATGCAATGCTTTTTCGTATTAAATTTCCTGATGCCAGAGTTACATACATGAACTTTTTGGAAATTGAACAAGCCGTTTTAGATGGAAAAGTTGATGCAGGAGTTTTAATCCATGAGTCTATCTTAACTTATGACAGTGAACTTGAAGTTGAAATTGAACTGTGGGATATTTGGCAGGAGTTAGCAGGAGACGAACTTCCTCTCCCTCTTGGTGGTATGGCGATTCGTCGTTCACTTCCACTTAATAAAGCTATAGACTATGAAGCTACTCTTACAAAAGCTGTTCAAGTTGCAAGAGACCATAAAGACAGACTCTCTAAGATGCTAATAGAGAGAGATTTAGTTCGTATTGATGCACAAACACTTGATAAATACTTGGAACTTTATGCAAATGACGATTCTATAACTATGAATGAACTTCAATACAAAGCTGTCAACAAACTATTTGAAATAGGTTATAAAAATGGCTTTTATGATAAACTTGTAAAAATAGAAGATTATCTTATACCAACAGAGTATAAGGGACTTAGGAACTCATAAGGAACTTGAGATGGAAGCGAAACTCATCGCACTTGGTGTTGAAACTTTTAAAATGGCTCTACTCTTAGCTCTACCTGGTCTTCTGACTGGTATGTTTTTAGGACTTGCTGTTAGTATTTTTCAAGCTACAACACAGATAAATGAGATGACCCTATCTTTCATTCCAAAAATTTTAGGCGTTGTTATCGTTATAGTTTTAACTATGCCTTGGATGCTAAACTCGATGACTGATTTTTCTACAAATGTATTTAATCTAATTCCTACCTTTATAGAGTAATGAAAACCAAAAATATTAATTTTTCAAAATTCTCATCTTTTAAAATGGGTGGTAGTTTTGATGTTGAAATTATTGAGAGTTGCTTACCCCTATATGCCAACCACTACATTATAGGTTCATGTAACAACATTTTAGCAGGAACAGAGCCTCCCCCTCTTATGATGCTTAGTAAAAAATATGACTATATAAAAATAGAAAATGGTCTTTTAAAAATCGGTGGGGCTACTCCATCTGGTAAGATTGCTTCATTTTGTAAAAAACATGATATTGCAAACTTTGAATTTCTCTCTCATCTTCCCGGAAAACTTGGTGGACTTGTAAAGATGAATGCAGGGCTTAAAGAGTATGAAATATTTAATAATCTTATCTCCATTTGCACTTGTCAAGGTAATTTAAAAAAAGAAGAGATTGATTTTGGGTATAGATTTACAAATATTAACACTCCTATCTTAGAGGCTTCTTTCACTCTAACATATGGATTTAATAACGATAGAGTGACTCTATTTAAAAAGATGCGTTCAAATCAGCCATCTACTCCAAGTGCCGGAAGCTGTTTTAAAAATCCTAAAAGTGATTATGCCGGCAGACTTATAGAAGCTGTTGGGTTAAAAGGCTTTAGAGTTGGTGGTATGGAATTTAGCCGTGAACATGCAAACTTTTTAGTAAATATAAATAACGGTACTTTTGATGATGCAATCTTCTTAATTCAAGAGGCTCAAAAAAGAGTTTTCGGAGAGTTTACTATTTGGCTAGAGTGTGAGATAGTTGTTTTAGATAAAAAGTTTATGGGCAAAGATTCACCACTTTTAAATCCAAATACCAATTAGGTATTTGGAAATATATCTTTTAATAACGAAGCATTATACCTGCATAAAATCCTGAGAAAGTTAAATCTACCCTACCATCTTGGTCATCATGTTTAAATCTATAACCCTGATATCTATATCCAACTTCTATAGCAGGTTGAATTACCGGAACAAAATCAAGAGTATAATCAATTTTTGCTCTAGTATCGATTAGATAATTCTTTCCATAAGCGATATATTTTGTATCGCCCTCAACTGCAAGATTGGTTCCAGGAAATTCAACGCGTGCTCTTACATATAAAAGAGGAATAACAATAGTTCCAGAATTGCTATAGTTTATAGGGAGCCCAGTATCATTATCAATTACACCATCAGCCTTATAAGATGCTTCAACAACTTTTAAATCCAAACCTATATCTACAGTAGTCCATCCTAAATTATCTAAAATATTGTAATATGGAATAATATCGTACTGCTTCATTTCAATAAATGTATCGGCTTTTACACCTATAGGTACAGTATAATTTTTAAATTCTCCAGTTGCTTTACCTGTACTTTCTAACGAGGTATACTCAAGTCTCAAATTTGGTACAATCGGAATGGGTTGTTTAATCAACATCCAAACATACCCTTTGTTCAACTGATTCCCATCAAACTTATTCTCGCCGTCTACCGTTAAAGCATCGGTATATTCTGCATTACCGCCCGGAGTCTGTTGCCAAATACCGACACCACCCTCTATTTTTATCATATCTGCACTGACCGTTGATACCAACATTGCCCCACATGCCAAAGTAGCTAAAATCTTTTTCATATAATACCCTTTGCGTTAAATATACACAATTATAACAAAGTGAATTATGGGTTAAACTTAAGTTGAAAAAATTAGGGCAAAAGCCCTAAAATAAGGAGAAGAAATAAAATGAAAATTTCATCTTATTTATTAGGCACCAAAGGCACCCAAAAGCCTCGAAGGAGAATAAGAGGCTTTAGAAAAGTTATCTTTTAAATAAAAATGGCTTAACTAACTGCAGCGATTGCAGCGTCGTAATTAGGCTCTTCAGTGATTTCTGGAACAATCTCTTTATAAGTTACGATACCATCAGCATCAACTACAAAGATTGCTCTACAAGTAACACCTGCAAGAACAGAACCACCAAGAAGTACACCATAAGCATTAGCAAAATCTTTGTTTCTAAAGTCAGAAGTAACAACTAAATCGTTGATACCTTCAGCTGAACAGAAACGACCAGCAGCAAATGGAAGGTCAAGAGAAACGATAGTAGCAGAAACATTATCTAAACCAGCAACTTTAGCGTTGAAGTTACGAGTTTCAGTAGCACATACACCTGTGTCTAAAGATGGAACAACGATAATAAGTTGTTTTTTACCTTGAGCTCCACCAACTGTAACATCACCTAAACCATCTGAGTTTACAACTGTAATTTCTGGTGCTTTATTACCTACATTTACTTCATTTCCTAATAACTCTACATCTGTACCTTTGAATTTTGTAGTTGCCATATTTTATTCCTTAATTTTATTTTATAAAATGAAGGAAACCCTTCATCTATTTTGTTACGATGTCGGAAGTAATTCCGCCATCTACGCTAACGCTATGTTTTCCTCAGCGGAAAGCTCATCTCGTTTACTCGATTTTTATCGAGATTGGACTTAACCAACTCTTAATGGACGGGGGAATTATAGATAAATCGGATAAATTTACTCTTATTTAAAAAATGCCTAAGTTTGACTAAGTTTGACTTAAGTTTACAATTGACTTCGAGGGGCTATGTCTAACTCATCTAAAGAACTAAACATCTCTTTTTCATACATCTCTACTGCTACTCTTCCTATCATGGCTGCATTGTCTGAACAGTATTTAAGTTCACTCAACAGTAGCTTTGCACCATAGGGTTTTAAAAGCTCTTCTATTTGAGAACGCAGATAGAGATTAGCACTAGCCCCACCAACGATAGCAAAAGTTTTTGGCTTTACTGTTTTAAAATACTTCTTCAGCTTTTGGGTAAGGTGTGCCGTTGCTATATGCTCAAACGAAGCAGCTATATCTTTATAGTCATCTTTAGTAGATTTTTCTATAGCCAACCTTACTGCATTTTTAAGTCCTGAGTACGAGAAGGCTATAAGAGGGGATTGTGAAAGTGGTATAGTAAAGTTAAACTTTTTTCTATCCCCATCTTTTGCCAACTCCTCTATAACTGGACCACCAGGGTAACCAAGCCCCATCATCTTTGCAACTTTGTCAAAACTCTCCCCAAAAGAATCATCCATGCTTTTAGCAACGGTTTCTATATCAGTCAGACTTTTAACTTCCATCACTTGAGTATGTCCACCAGAGACAAGAAGCACAGTCAAAGGAAATAGCGTCTCTTCCTCTATAAAAAGAGAGTAAATATGCCCAATAAGATGATTGACCCCAATAAGAGGAATTCCAAGGGCAACAGAGATAGCCTTAGCCATAGTCACACCCTCAACAAGAGTAACCGCCAGTCCAGGGGTAGAAGTAACTGCCACAGCTTTTAAATCTTTAAAATATGGCTCACACTCTTGTAGAATCTTAGGAAGTGCCTCAGCATGAAGTCTCGCTGCAAGTTCAGGAACAACCCCACCATAAACAGAGTGTTCCAACTCTTGAGATATTTTTTTATGAAAAAGAAGCTTTTTTGTTTTTATCTCTGTTATAGAGATAGCAGAATCATCACATGAGCTTTCTATGCTTAATATCATATATTTCTTCTAACCTCTGCATCCATCTCAAAAACTTCATCAACACTTCTTGGCATATTAGGATATTTACTGTAAGCCTCAATGATAGTTTTACTAATATCCATAAAACCTATCTCTTTGTTTATAAATCTCTCTATAGCTACTTCATTTGCGGCGTTTACTATTACGCCTCTGTTTGGGTTTTTAAGTAGATCCTCTTTTATCTCCCAGATTGGGTAGCGAGTTTTGTCTATCTCTCTAAATTCCAGTGAGCCGACTTTTAGCAAATCTACATGCCCTAAGATATTTTCATCCATCTTTTCATCAAGTGCATAAGCTATTGGCAGTTGCATATTGGCGTGAGCAAAGTGTGCGGTGGTTGAGCCATCTTTGAAATCGATAAGAGCATGAATCATGGATTTAGTTTCCATAATAGCATCATATTCTCCCTCTCCAAATAGCCATCTTGCTTCTAAGAGTTCAAATATTTTATTTACCATTGTTGCACTGTCTATGGTTATCTTCTGTCCCATGCTCCAGTTTGGATGCTTTTGTGTATCTGCTAAAGTAGCACTTTGAAGTTTAGCTATATCCCAATCTCTAAATGCTCCACCACTAGCAGTTATAATCATCTTTGATATTGATCTGCTTTGATTAAGATACCAAAGTCCGAAGTGTTCGCTATCTATGGGTTGAATCTTACTTGTATCTATGAAATTTCCACAGGCCACAAGAGACTCTTTATTTGCAAGTGCCAATCTTTTTCCACATGCCAAAGCTTTAAGAGTTGGGCGAAGACCTAAAAAACCTACAAGAGCATTTACAACTAACTCACTCTTAGAATCTTCTATGACTTTTAGAATCAAATCTTCCCCATAAAATACAGAGTTGTGATTCACTTTTAAAACATCACATTTTTGAGCTATAACCACAACTTTTGGAGTGAATTCTAAAATCTGCTTATTCAGTAACTCTATATTTTTACCAGCTACTAAGACCTCAACACTCATACCAAAACGACGAGCAACTTCAAGAGTATTTACACCGATAGAGCCTGTTGAACCGAGTAATACCAAGGGGTTATACCAATCCTCTTAAAAGCACAAGCATAACAATAGCACCAAAGAGGTAACCATCTACTCTATCAAGAACTCCTCCATGACCAGGGAGGATATTTCCGCTATCTTTAACACCAGCTTTTCTTTTTAAACTACTCTCAAAAAGATCGCCAAAAATAGAACTGATTGCCACCATAGCAGAGACTATAAAAGCAACGCTCAAATCTACGATAGTAAGACCAATAAACATACCACTTAGGGTTGCAACAACTATGCCACCTACAACGCCCTCCATAGTTTTGTTCGGGCTTGTCTCACAAAATGGTGTTTTACCGATACTCTTTCCAACTACATAAGCTCCAACATCTGTCATAGCCACAACCATCAGAAGCCATAAAAGAGATAAAACACCATACTCTTGGTACATTGTAAAGATAAAAAGCATTCCTGCTGTCGGGTAGAGAAAAGGAAAGAAATTTTTCCACTCTAGCTCTTTATTAAAAGCAACTGCTCCAGCATAAGCCACACCAGCTAAAACAAAAAGATCATCTCCATAGGGATATACTCCAGCCAGAAGCCAAATCCCTGCACCATAAATCAAAACTAATCTGTTTTTTACTTCAAACAGTGCAATAGCTTCTTTAAAAGCTACAATATATACAACCCCAAGAAGAAGCCACATAAGAAAAAAATTATCTATAATACCGACAACCAAAACCAGAGCCAAAAGTGCAAAACCTGTTACGATTCTCTCTTTGTGATTATTAAAAATATTTAAAATTGCTTCCATGAAATTCCCTACATAAAATATTGATAAAATTATACCAAATCACACTTTAATATCTAGTTTATACAGACTAAAATCAGTTTTTTGTTCCTCTTGCTCTTCTTTTTCTCTTTCATTTCTTGCAGTCTCTTGATCAGCTTCATTTTTTTGATGTTCACGGTCAGGATCGACCTCTTGGTTCTCCTCCGTTGGACGAACTTCTAAAACTGTCTCTTCTTTCTCATTTGCCATAGCTTGTGCCATCACATTTTGCATATCAAGTTTATTATTTTGATTACCTTGAGCAGAAGCCACACTTGCTGTCTGTTGATTCACATAAATTGCATTTCCAACCGGTCCAATAGCCATCTTTTGCTCCTTATCTAGTATCTATCTCAATAGTCTTGTATTTATTATACAACACATTCGCCCCACTCTGGATAGTTACTTCTCTTCGTGGAGTATAATCGACCAAATACCTATCTTTTATAGTAGTTGTAAAATCTACACAGAGTCTAGCAGCACTCTCTATGATGTGAATAGGCAGATTCTGTTTATCGGTTGTAATGATAACATGAGCCGACGGTCTATCTTTCATATGAATCCAAACATCTTTGGCTCTTGCATTTTTCAGAACTTCTATATTGCCTTTTTCATTTTTACCAAGTTGCACCTTATAACCTTCCACCCAAAAAACCTCAATAGAATCATTAACTTTTATTTTCTTACTTTTAAGCTGTTTTGGAAAAAGCAGAGATATTTTAGCTACATCTTTTGCTTCATCAACGGTATGGATAAAAAGTTTCAAATGCTCTATTTTTGAACCCAAAGACTCTTTTTCTATATGCAGATATTTTGCTTTTTGTTTTGCTTTTTTACTTTGGGAAAAGAGTGAGTTTGACATCTGTGCCACTGTGGAATAGGCTTTTGAGAACTCTATTTCAACACTGTTTCCATCATAATCTTGCAGAGTTAAAACTCTTTGATATGGTTGAATATTTTGCATATTTGATAGAACCAAATTACCATGATGCTGATACTGTTCTGCCTTGATTTTAAGTGTTTTTTCATCATCTAGTTTATTATAGAGCCTCTCTAATTTTGAAAGTTTTTTATTTAAAAAAGCGATTTTTTGCTTTTTAAGTGATGAAAGTCGTGCAGTTTGTTCTTTCTCGTAAACTTCATATAAAAAACTCTTAACATCATCAAGAGGATACTCTTTTGCCACAAAGGGAGCAGCAGGAACATCAAGAAGTTTCTGCCCAACTCTAACCTCACGAAAAGATGAAAATAGATCTACATGCCGAAGAGCCTCAAGGACAATATTTTCTTCATCTAATATGATGATATTTGTATATTTTCCAGTAAATTCTATCTGCATATAGGTTGTCTCATGTTTATATGCAGAAGCAATAGTCGTTTTGAATCTAAGGATTTTATCACCATTTAAAAGCTCTACACTAAGTATATTTGAGCGATTAAAGCGTTTGGAAAGGACAACATCAAAGGGAGCATTATAGACTTTTGAACGAGCATAAGATGAGCATTTGAATATATTGGAATTTGAGCGTTGCATATTGAAGTACATCTCATCATTTTTACAAAAATCATGTTTATTGATTTTACGAGCTTCAAAAACAACTTTAATTATTGTATCTGAGACTCTATGAATTGCACTAATTTTAGAAAAATTTTGTAGATAATTTATTATCTGTTTTAAGTGTGATAGTTTCATAAGAGTATTTTAGCTAATTTTTTTGATATAATTTCAAAAATTAAAACAGATGAGACTTATGAGACTTCCTAAAGGTTTTGGTAAAAACTACTTTACACTTGTTGCCATACAAGCCTATATGTCTCTAAAAAAGATAGTAGCATTAAGCACTTCTGTCTGCACTCTTGATGGTAAACCACTTAGGATAAAAATCAACTCTCCTCCTACCTCTTAATCTTTACAACTTACAAATAAAAACTATACAAAAGATTAAGGACTATTATGTCAAAAAATATAAAATTATCACTAATTTCAGTTGCTCTTTTAAGCTCACTTCATGCACAAGAGGTGAAACTTGAAACAATAACTGTTGTAAGTGCTACAAAAAGTGAGCAATCACTAAAAGATGTAACATCAAATGTAAATGTCATTACAAGTGCTGAACTTGAGGAGAGACACTATACGACTGTTACTCAAGCATTAAACAACATTGCCGGTATCAATTACACTAACAACGGAGGACTTGGAAGTTCAACTTCTGTAAATTTAAGAGGTGCCGGCAACAACAGAACTCTGGTTTTAATAGATGGCATTAGATACCAAGACCCTTCAAGTACAAGTGGTGCAAGCATTCAACACTTAATGATTGAAGATATTGAGCAGATTGAAATTATCAAAGGTGCTCAAAGTGGTATCTGGGGTGCTGATGCTGCTGCTGGTGTTATCAATATCATTACCAAGTCGGCAAAAAATGGAACACAGGGAACTGCAAATATTGAAGCTGGAGGTTTCAATACTAAAAAGTATGGTGCTACAGCTTCTCATAAAAGTTCAAAATTTGATGTTAAGTTTAGTGCAAATAAAATCACAAGTGACGGCTTTACTACCATGTCTCCAAGAGATGAAGATATTAATGATTATGAAGATGATGCCTACTCAAATTTAACTCTAAATTTCAAAGCAAACTACTACATAACAGATAGTGCAAAAATCAGTTTGGGAGTAACAAGCATAGACGCTGTAAAGGATTATGATACTGCGAACCCAGATGATGAAGCTATGAAGAGTGACATCTCCAATAGACTTTACAATCTAGCATATGCACAAACTTATAATAATCATAATTTCACACTTAAAGTAGAGCAGAGTCATTTCTCAAGAGATGAAATTGGCACTGTTGCGGCATGGGGAATGCAATTTGCAAAAGAGTTTGAAGGGGAATATAACAATATAGAGTTAAATGATAATATAAAATATAATGAAAAAGATTTTATCTTAGTTGGGCTTGGAAGCAGTAGCGATGAAGCCAGTTATATTATGACCGACAATTCAAAACAGGACAAAACCAACAGAGATAACTATCTATATATAATAAATTCAAATACTATGGATAAAATCATCTTAACCCAAAGTGTTCGATATGACGATTATAATAATTTTGATAGCAAAGCTACTGGGAAACTTGGGATAAAATACAATATAAATCAAGATACTTTTGTTTCTTCTAATGTTGGTCTTGCTTATAATGTACCAACCATAGTTCAAGAGTTAAATCCTTGGGGTGGAACTAATGATAAGCTAAATCCGGAGAACACTACAAGTTTTGATATATCTGCAGGATATAAAAACTTTAAAGCTACATACTTTTATAATGTAGTTACGGACTTAATAGAGTGGTATGACCCTGATGGTTGGGGAGGAACTCCAGCAATCTATAAAAATCTTGATGGTGAGAGTATATTTAAAGGAATTGAACTTGAATATAGCCAAAATATTACAGATTCTCTTTCATTATCACTAAACTATTGCTTACTTAGTGCTAAAGATAAAGATGGTAAAAATCTAGCAAGAAGAGCTGAGGAAACAGCAAAACTTGGTGTTGACTATTATCCGATAGATGCTCTGCACATTGGTGTTTTTGGTGAATATATCGGAAAAAGATATAATGATAGTGATGACGGTGGTCAGCAGACAGGAAGATATAGTGTTGTGAATCTTGTAACTAATTATGATATAAGCCAAAACTTTTCTATCTATGCTAAAGTTGACAATATTTTTGATACATATTACCAAGTGGTAGATGGCTATGCAACTGCACCACTTAGTGCTTATGTCGGTATAAACGCTAAATTTTAGGAGAGTTAAACTCGTTCCCACTCTCCCGAGT
>JAGHAW010000251.1 GCA_021161305.1 Sulfurimonas sp. | reverse complement strand
ATAACAGTTAACAATACTAGATAAGACATCGTAAAGATTATTTAACACAAAATACAAAAGGGAGGTTTTGGTGAGGCATTACATAAAGACTTACAAGGTGCTAATAAACAATTCGATATTTTTATAGCAGGTTTAACTCCTCTTAAAGTTCTTGGAAAAACGTTATCATTTGCCTGGGATACATTAAAGAAAATTGGATCCTTATGGGCTAGCATAATTAAAACAGTATGGTCTGGAATTACTTCAATATTTAGAACCATGGTTAGTTTTGCTAAGTATGGTCTTGCAGCTTTAGTTGCCTTTAGTGTTTACGCTGCTCAAGTTGCTGAGAAATGGCAATCATCAAATGCTAGAATGAGATTAGTTACGTTTACTTATAGAGATTGGATTGTTTTACAAGATAAACTACTAAGAACCGCACAAGACACCAGAATGGAATACGCTAAAACTGTAAACTTATTTACTGATATGAGTGTGGCTATGACTGGTATGGGTGTTGGTCCTGATGAATTAATAGAAACAGTTAAGGTTATAAACCAAAGTATTGCTTTAACTGGTGATACTGCTGCTTCATCTTCAGCTGCTTTGACTCAATTTGTACAAGCAGTTGGTACCGACTGGAAATCAGCTGGTCAAGAAATCGCTTCAATCAGGGAACAAGCAAAAGGTCTTTATTTAACCATTATACGTGGTTTAGAAAAAACCCAAAAAGGGTTTACAGCTGGAATGTTCAAGAAATGGGCAGAAGAAGGTAAACTTAGTGCTGTTATGATTCAAAAAGCAATTGCTTCTATGTCTGACGAGGTACAAAAGAAATTTTTACAAATACCTTTAACCATAGGACAAGCATTTACTTATGTTAATAACCAATTTGGCGCGCTAGTTAACACTTTAAACCAATCTATCGGTTTAACTTCTATTTTATCAGCTGGGCTTAAAAGTTTATCCCATATGGTATTTGGTAACCCAGATGTTGAAGGTGATATAGAAGCTAAAAACAAAATGTACGCTAAATATTTTAAAAAGGCTGTTGTTTCAGCCTTTAAACTTAGAGATGCATTTCCGGGGATAATTATACAAGTCGAGTTATTGTATCAAGAAATGAAATTATTATTTACTTATTTAGATACCTCTATAGATTTAGTGATTAATTCCTTTGAGAAGATGCCAGATGCATTGGCTATAGTCTTTCATGTAATAGCAACATTATTTAGATTAATGCTTATTGGAATGGTTAAAGCCACTCTTGTAATTGGTGGACAAATTGCTGCGGCTTTATTAAGTGGTTTTGTAGGTGCACTTGGTTCCCTCAGTGATGATGTACTTAAGGTTATACTGCCTGGTTATAAGGCCGTATCTACTCTTGCTGGCAAACTTAAAAAAGAATTCTTTTCCGGGTCTGATGATAAAAGTCTTGTTGAAACCTTAGATAGTGATACGGTTTCTCTTCTAAAAAATATGGGTAAAGTTAGCCCAGCGGCTCAAGATGCGGCTGACAGAGTTAAAGGTATATTTAAGGATTTAAAAGATTCAATGCCTGATAATGCAAAAGCAGCTGCAAAACGCTTAGAGATAGAAGAAGAGATTCTAAAATTAAAAGCGAAACAATTAAAAGAAGAGGTTAGGATTCAAGATAGAGGTAAAGTCTATTATGACAAAGAATATAGTGCCTTAGTGAAAGATCAGCTCAAAAAACAAAGAGCTGGTTTTGATGGTACTAATGTTCCGCGTGATCTTGCTCCTATAGCTAAAGAGATAAAAGACGAGTTTGAATTACGGGCCAAAGGTATTAAGTCAACAAAAGAATTAGAGTTGGCTGCTATAAAGGAAACAATAGCTCTTAATGATAAGAAAATTGCTTTAATTAAAAAAGGTGCGTTTGATCAAAAAGCCCAAATTGTTCACGCAAGAGCTTTAAATAATATCCAGCTTAAACAAAACCGTGGTTTATTAAAAAGTCTGAAACTTAATTTAGATATTGCCAAAGCTAATAAAGCGAACGAGTTAACTGCTGAGAATGTATTAGCCTTTAAACAAAAGCGTGCTGCTATCATAAAAGAAAATGGTGGTTCAGAAGAAGAGGTCATGGCTGCCTTTAATAGAAAAGTTGGAAATACAGAAAGAGTAATTACTGCTTATGATAATGCTTATACCAAATGGGCTGCTCAGACCCAAGTGGTTCAACAACTAGATTCATATGTTGATGCCATAATCAAAACTAAAAAAGCTAAAAAAGATAAGAGTGTTGATAAAATATATTCTTTGGTTTCTTTAATCAATATGGAGATAAAAGCTGTCGAAGCATATATCAGAGCTCAAAGTTCTACTAATGGTTTCAATGATAAGGCTTTAATCAAACTTGAAAAAGAAAAACTTAAAATTGCAATCAAAAGAACCAAAGAAGAATGGAGAATTGCTAAAGCTAAATTTGCTCAAGGAAAAGCAACTATAGATGATGTAGCTAATGCTAAATTACAACATAAGGTAGCTATATCTGCTGATGTTGATGCCATGGCTGATGAACAACAAAAAGTAATTGACGGTTGGAATGAAGTTGCTGATTCAATAGCAGAATCATTTAGTAATGTCTTTGATTCATGGATGGATGGAGACTTACAAGGTGCTTTTGCTGGGTTATTCGGTGATCTTACACAAGAAGTCATTAAGTGGGCTGTAACTTCAATCATGCAATCCGAGATGGTATCAACGGCGTTAGGTATTTCAGCTGTAGTTAATCAAGCTTCAACTGGTGATCCATATACTGCTTGGGCTAGAATGGCCGCAATGGCCGCAACCTTGGCAGCTCTAGGAATAGCCGTTGCTTTTGGTGGCGGAGGCGCTGGAATATCCGAAGCCGAAATGACGGCAGCTAAGGGTGACGTTTACGATAACGATGCTGTTAGTGATATTCTTGAAAGTATAGAAGATATCAACAAAGCTGGTTTGGTTTATACACAAAGCATGGAACAAAGTTTACGTGTATTGGTTCAGAATGCTGGTCGAGCTTCTGCTGTATTAGGAAATGGATTAGATGGTGGTGATTATATTGCTAAAAACAATGACACAATTTGGGGTGGTACATTTAGAGAAATGGTATCAACCGGTGTTAAAATTGAAGCAGCAAGCTTACAAGAAATTACCAATGGAACTATACAAGGCTACAAATTTATAACTGAGAAAGTTACTAAAGAGAAGTGGTTTGGTTTAAGTTCTAGTGAAAAACTTCAAACCAAGAGTCTTGGTGATTTACCAACACAATTTGCCGAAGCCTATACTGAGGCATTGGTACAAGGTATTGACGCAGTAAATGAAGCTGCTCAGGTACTAGGTATGTCAGAGAATGATATCATTGGCTTTACTCAAGCTTATGCGACGGCTGCAAAAACATTGAACTTTGAAGGCATGGATGCTGATGAAAGAACAGCGTTAATCACAGAAGCACTTGGTGCTGATATGGATGCTTATACAGAAATGCTTATACCATTAACTGGTTATATAGAGGATTTCAAACTTGCTGGTGAAAGTGCAAGTGAGACTCTGGTACGATTGGCTGTGGACTTTGAAGTTGTAACAAGCGCATTTAAAGATGTTGGTATTGTATTAGGTACCGCAGCTGAGGGTGGCTTAGAAATGGCCGAGAGCATAACCAGAGCATACGGTAGTGCACAAGAATTCCAAAAGTTCTGGACTTGGTTTACTGAAAACTTCTTTACTGAAGTTGAACAAGCTGAAATGAATAAGGCTAAATTAGAAGCTAGCTTTGCCGGAATGGGCATGGAATTACCTGCAACAAAAGCTGCATTTAAAGCAATGATGTTACAGAAATATGATGAACTCAAAGTCATAAACATGCAAATCACAGCTAATAAATTTCTTATGGAAACAGAAATAGAAAAAGCTAAATTGCAAGTTGAATTGGGCTATATGACACAAGAGGCCCTGATTGTGTTAATCGATAACTGGCGTGAGATTCTTGGTAAGCTTAAAGCTGATAGAACCGTTATGGAAAAAAATCTAAATACCATAGCTGGTTTAACTTCAGAATTAGGGGATTATTATGGAGCAGCTGAAAAAGCAGCCGAAGCCGCAGAAGAAGCCAGGCTAGCCGCGATTGCGTTACAAAAAGCAATCGAAAACTTTAATAGAAGTATTCAGGATCTAAGATCAGATTGGATGGGT
>JAGHAW010000114.1 GCA_021161305.1 Sulfurimonas sp. | reverse complement strand
TCTCTATATAACTGTCTCTATTCTTTAAATAAAGTTCTCTGTTTTTGGGAGAAATCTTTATGAATTCATCAGTTATAAGTTTTACAGCCAAAACCATGTTGTTTAAATCTTGCCAATAGTGTGGGTCAATGCTACTATGACTTTTATTATGATGATGTTCATGAGGATTCATCTCTCTTAATTTCACATGCTCACTCATATTGATAACTCTATTTTTAAATTCAAACCCATCTATCCAAGGCTCAAGCCCTGCCCCGCTATATATGACCAAATCACTTCTATCTATATCTGCCATTAGCTTAGGAGTAGGCTCAAAACTATGAGCATCTACCCCAAAAGGAAGAATCATTATAAGTTCTACACTATCAGCAGATATATGTTTTGCCACATCATATAGAGAAAAAGTACTTAGAGCAACAAGTGGTTTGGAGTTTTGTATCTCCTCTTTTTTAGACTCTTTCATAACTATCATTTGGAAAATGAACATTATAACAATTAACACAAATATAATATTTTTAAAATTCATAGGCTCTCATTTTTTTTGAAATTATATCAAATTTTGGAATAATAAGTTTTTTTAGATATAATTCGCCACTTTTTATATTTAGGAATATATATATGACAACTGGTTTTTTACTTATTACTCAAATAGTTTTAGTCGTAATTTTAGTTATAGCAGTGCTATTACAAAAAAGTTCAAGCATAGGTCTTGGTGCATACAGTGGCTCTAATGAGTCCGTTTTTGGAGCTAAAGGTCCAGGTGCTTTTTTAGCAAAAACTACCTTTCTTATAGGTTTCTTGTTTGTTGCAAATACAATCACTTTAGGATTTATGTATTCACAAGATGCTCAAGAATCAGTAGTTGATAATATAATTGAAAAAACAAATGTTCTTGCACCGACTACAGCTCCAACTGCACCGGCAGCACCAACACTACCTTCAGCAGATACTACAAAATAGTTGCATTTTTTGCAACTGACCCACATAAAATAATTTTTTACTCCTTCTTAAATTTTTCTTGCTACAATTAGACAATTATTTTTACAAAACCAAGGAAATTCAATGTTAAACGAAATTTATAACGAATGTAAAACAAAGATGCAAGCGAGCATAGAACATATGCAGAGGGATTTTAAAACACTTAGAACTGGTAAGGTTACTACTTCTGTTTTAGATAATGTAAAAATTGATTACTATGGAACTCCTACTCCTCTTGATCAGATTGGTTCTGTTATCGCTGTTGATGCCACTACAATCGTTGTTAATCCTTGGGAAAAAAATCTTTTATCTGATGTTGAGAATGCAATATCAAAAGGGAATGTTGGAGCTACTCCAAATAATGATGGTAATCAAATCAAACTATTTTTTCCAGCAATGACAGTTGAACAGAGACAAGATTCTGTAAAACAGATGAAAGGCATGGGAGAAAATGCTAAAGTCTCTGTACGAAATGATAGAAAACACTCAAACGACAAAATCAAAAAGCTTGAAAAAGACAAAGAGATTACAGCTGATGAATCAAAATCTGCTCAGGATACGATTCAAAAAACAACTGATAAATACGCGACAAATATTGAACAAATTCTAAAAGATAAAGAAGCAGAAATACTAAAGGTTTAAAATGGATGTTAAAAAAATATATATGGATGCTGATGCTCTCTTAGAGGGGCATTTTAAACTAAGTAGTGGGAATCATTCACAATTTTATCTACAATCTGCAAAAGTTTTAGAAGACCCTAAAACTGCGAAACTGCTTGCAGAGGCATTGGCTACACAAATTAAAAAAAGTGGGCTAGAAATAGATACAGTTTGTGCACCTGCTCTTGGCGGTTTAATCGCTGGTTTTGCTCTGGCTCAAGCACTTGATGTTCGTTTTATCTTTGCTGAGAGAGTTGATGGTGTGATGAATATTCGTCGTGGTTTTGAAGTAAGCAAAGACGAAAAAGTTTTAATGTGTGAAGATATTATTACAACTGGTGGCTCTGCCATGGAAGCTGCTGCTGTAGTAAAAAGTCTTGGTGGTGAAATCGTTGGGGTAGCTGCTTTGGCTAACCGTGGTTTTTGTAGGCGAGAAAATAGTGATATTGAGACAAAACAAAACTGTAAACTCCCAAAAGATATTCCATTTTTCGCTTTGGCTGACTTCACATTTGAAATGTACTCTCCAGATGCTTGTCCTCTCTGCAAAGATGGAAGTGAAGCTATTAAGCCCGGCTCAAGAGGAAATTAAGACTCCCATTAACTAAGTCTTAAATTCAATTATATTTTAGTTGACAGGTCACCATTCTCTCAACTAAAACTTTTGCCACTTCCTCTTTTCCGTCAACAACAGAAGTGATATCTAAATCTTCAAGCTTCTTGTTGTCTTCTAATGAAATAACTTTAACAATAAGATTAATATTTTTGGAATTTTGTAAAATTGCTTCGGATATAAGTCGTTTTTTCTCTATATTGTCCAGAGTTACAATTACTCCGGCCGCACTCTCTATGTTTAACGCATCTAAGATTGAACGCTTTGACATGTCGCCCAAATATGCCTCTTTACCCTCTGCTATAGCCTCTTTAACATGTTTATAACTATTGTCAACAACTATATATGAAGCACCTAATTTATCAAGATCTTTTGCAACAAATTTACCCACTACACTGTATCCACACACTATCACATGATTCTTTCTGTTAGCTAATAGTGCCATCTCTTCGACCACACTGCTCTCTTTTGAAAGAAAATCTACAATCACTTTTATCTTCGTAATAAAAAATGGGGTAACAATCATTGAAAAAATTACAATTAAAACTAAGAACTGTGCCAAATCATAGTCTAAAATTCCACTATTACTAGCAACTGCAAAAATTACAAAAGAGAACTCTCCCACCTGTGAAAGGGCAAAAGCAGTTTTAAGTGAGGTAGTGTGTTTTGACGAAAAACGAAGAACTCCGTAGATAATCGCTGCCTTAAAAATAAAAACGAGTAAAAAGATTCCAATAATTAGACCTATATTATCTATAAAAAGTGCTACATCTACTTTCATCCCTACCACAACAAAAAATGTACCTAACAATATATCTTTAAATGGTGCAATATCAGCCTCTACTTTATAGTGATACTTAGTCTCAGCTATAATCATACCTGCAATAAAAGCACCAAGAGAATAGGTAAATCCCATGTAGTAAGCAACCAAGGATGCCCCTAGAACAATAAACAAAACTGACCCCATAAAAAGTTCATCAACTTCAGATGAAGCTGAAAAATGCAAAAGCCAAGTCATCATTCTTTTGCCAACAACAAAAAGCAGTGCTAAAACCACCATTACACTAAATAGTGTGTCAGTTAAAATTATAAAAACACTCTCATCACCTTCAGAAGCCAAAAAACTTATCAAAATCAGAATCGGGATAACAGCAATATCTTGAAATATAAGTATTCCTGTCGCCTTTTGTCCATAAGGACGATATATCTCTTTTGAACTTTTCAGATAACTAAGAACTACTGCTGTAGAGGAAAGAGCAAAAGCCAGTGAAATTATAAGAGAAGACTTCATATCAAGAGAAAAAATATAGTGACCGACAAGATAAACGACTAAAGCAGTAAAACCAACCTGCATAAGACCATTGCCAAATATCTCTTTTTTCATTGTTCCCATTTTAGAGAGTGATATTTCAAGCCCTATGGTAAACATCAAAAAAACAATACCAAACTCACCAACCATCTCCAGAGAATGAGAATCGTTGAGGTGTCTTAAATCAAAAGCGTAAACCATTAGAGTACCCGTCATAATGTAGCCTATAATCTGTGAAACACCTATTCGTTTTAAAAAAATATTTATTACAATAGATACACCAAGAGCAACAATAATATATAGAAGTGCGTTTTGCATAATTTACTTTCAAATTTTATAAGGTATTATATACTATATTTAAGAGATTTTACATTATAATTTCAGCTATTATTTTAATTTTTTTGGAGTTTTCATATGACTAAATATATTTTTGTTACCGGTGGAGTTTTAAGCTCTCTTGGAAAAGGGATTACCGCGGCTAGTGTTGGAACTCTACTTAAACACTCTGGTAAAAAAATCGGTATGTTAAAAATCGATCCATATATCAATGTTGACCCAGGAACAATGTCTCCACTGGAACATGGTGAAGTTTTTGTTACAAAAGATGGTGCTGAGACTGACCTTGACATTGGAAACTATGAGAGATTTCTAGACACTTCTTACCTCAAATCAAGTAACTTTACTACTGGTCAAGTATATTCTAGCGTAATTGAGAGAGAGCGTGCGGGAGGTTATCTTGGTCAGACGATTCAAGTTGTTCCACATATAGTCGGTGAAATTGTAAGCCGTATCAAAAAAGCTGGAAATGACCATGAGATTCTCGTAGTTGAACTTGGGGGAACAGTTGGAGATATAGAGGGTCTTCCTTTTATGGAAGCTATTCGCCAAATGAAACATGATGATGATGTCGCTGGGACTTTTTTCATTCATGTAACTCTTATCCCATATATAAAAGCCGCTGGAGAGATGAAGTCAAAGCCTACTCAACACTCTGTTCAAGAGCTTCGCCGTATCGGTATTACTCCACAAATGATTATTGCCAGAAGTGAAAGACCACTACCAAAGACTTTCAAGAAAAAACTGGCTATGAGTTGTGATGTTGCTCAAGATAGTGTTATTGAGGCACTTGATGCTGCAACTATCTATGATGTTCCTGTTACATTTTTAAGACAACACATTTTAAAACCTATTGCAAAAGAGTTAGAACTTGGCGAACTAAATCCAGATATGGAAGCATGGGATACTTTGGTTAAAAAAATTGTTCAACCAAAAAACCGTACTGTTGTTGGATTCGTAGGTAAATATCTTGAACTTAAAGAAGCTTACAAATCTCTAACCGAATCGCTTATTCACTGTGGAGCTCATCTTGATACAAGAGTTGAAATTTGCTGGGTAGATAGCGAAGAGATAGAAGAGAGAGGGGCAAAAGCACTTTTAGGAGATTGCGATTCTGTTTTAGTTGCAGGTGGTTTTGGAAATCGTGGAGTTGAAGGTAAGATTCAAGCCATAGAGTATGCCCGTGTAAACAAAGTTCCATATCTTGGTATCTGTCTCGGTATGCAACTTAGTCTCGTTGAGTATGCCAGAAATGTTTTAGACTTAGAGGGTGCAAACTCTATTGAGTTTGATGAAAACACTCCTTACCCTATGGTTTATCTTATTGATAATTTCTTAGACCAAAGCGGAGATACTCAACTTCGTACTCACAAATCGCCAATGGGAGGGACTCTAAGACTTGGGGAGTATCCTTGTAATACCAAAGAGGGTTCTCTTTTAAGAGAGGCTTATAGTGGTCAAAAAACAATTTTTGAGAGACACCGTCACCGTTACGAAGCAAATCCTGCCTACAGAGAGCAGTTAGAAAAAGCCGGAATGATAGTTACTGGTGAATCTAATGGTCTAATTGAAACGGTTGAAATAGAGGGTCATCCTTGGTTTTTAGGTGTTCAATTTCATCCAGAATTTACTTCAAGACTTCAAACTCCAAATCCTTCTATGCTAGCATTTGTTCAAGCAAGTTTAAGTGCTGAATAAATCCATATGCCAAGACTAAACCTCGTTCCCATGCTCTGCGTAGGAATGCATACACTAACTCTAAAGATTGATATATGCATTCCCATCGAGGACGATGGGAACGAGTTGTAGATATGAAGATATTAACAAAACAATCTCTTGAAGAACTTCTCTATTTAAGATTTCCAAACCAAGACAAAAAACTTTCACAAATCCCAAATCCTGCCCTGCTTCAAAATGCCGAAAAATCTGCTAAGAGAATCGCAGATGCTATAAAAAATAGTGACAAAATCACTCTTGTTGGTGATTATGATGTTGATGGGGTAAGCTCTACTGCTATTATGGTTGATTTTTTTAGACAGATTCCATATCCATTAGAAACAGTGATTCCAAACAGATTTAAAGATGGATATGGAGTTAGCCCCTCTGTTTTAGAGCGGATAGAGACAGATTTAATCATAACTGTTGATAATGGTATCTCTGCCATGGAAGCTGCAAAAATCTGTAAGGATAAGGGTATTGAACTTATCATCACAGACCATCATACTCCATCAGAAATTTTACCAGAAGCTTTTGCTATTGTTGACCCTAAGCTTTCCACCTGTCAATACCCTTTTAAAGAGATATGTGGGGCACAAGTCGCTTGGCTACTTTTAGCACTTCTTAAAAAAGAGTTAAGCCTCAACATAGATATGAAACAATTTTTAGATATTTTAGCTATTGCGATTATCGCTGATATTATGCCTCTTATCGACATAAATCGAACTCTTGTTAAAGAGGGTTTAAAAATTCTTATGAACTCTTCTCGTCCAGCTTCTATCATTATAAGAGACTTTTTAAACAAATCATCCATAACCTCAGAAGATATAGCATTTCAAATCGCACCTCGCATAAACTCTGCCGGAAGATTAGAAGATGCCACTATAGCTTTAGACTTTTTTACGGCAGAAGATACAAGCACGGCTTATAATCAATTTGAAAAGTTAAATAGACTCAATGAACTTAGAAAAGCCACAGAGGCAAAAACTACAGAGGAAGCCTTGGAATCTGCAAAAGCATATGAGGATAATGACGTTATAGTTGTTGCTGGTAGCGATTGGCATGAGGGTGTTGTGGGAATAGTCGCTGCAAGATTAGTAGATAAGTTTGAAAAACCTGCAATAGTTTTAAGCATAAAAGATGGTGTTGCCAAGGGAAGTGCTAGAAGCATAGGCGATGTAAATATCTATGAACTAATAGAAGAAAATAAATCTTTTTTAACTAAGTTTGGTGGACATAAAATGGCAGCTGGGCTTGGGCTAAAAGAAGAAAATATTGACGCTTTTAGAATCGCCATAAACAAAACTGCTTCTAAACTAAATCCTGATGATTTTATAGCAAAAGAGCAACTAACAGGCGTTTTATCAAGCAGTGATATAGACTTTGAACTACTAAACCTACTAGAGAGTTTTGAACCTTATGGGGAAGCAAATATAAAACCCACCTTTCTTTTCAAAGAAGCAGAAGTTGTAAACATAAAACTTATGGGAAAAGACAAATCACACTCAAGGATAGAAATTAAACAATCTCCACACACCACAAAGACTCTTGAGCTTATTGCATTTAGAACAGTTTTTGAAATGCCCTCGGATAAGAAAATAACCTGCTCCTACACTATTGCACGAAATGAATTTAACAACAGAATCTCTGTACAACTTCTCATAAATAAGATTTATTTATAAAACAAAAAGCTATTTAGAATTATCTAAACTATTTTATGATAAAATTCCGAAATTAAACAACAGGGGAATGGAATGAAAAAAATAGTATCACTTGTAACAGCAGCTCTACTAAGCACTTCGCTTTTAGCAGATGCAGATATGCAAGAACAGATAGATTCGTTAAGTAAAGAAGTTAAAAAACTTCAAAAAGATCAAAAGAGAACAAAGAAAACACTAAACAAAGTTAAAGCACATGATGCTTATGACAATATCAAGTTTAGCGTTGACTTTAGAAATGCTGTTGAAGTTCTTAACTATAAAGATAATGATTCTGGAGAAACAGCTAGCAATGATTCACTTTTAACAAGTAAACTGTTTTTAAACATGAAAGCGGCACCTGTGGATGGTCTTGTATTTTACGGTAAATTAGCTATCTACTCTATATGGGGTGGACACCTTAATTATACTGGCGAAACTGCTGGCACTGGCAAGGGGCTTAAGGACTGGTCAGGTTCATCTAAAGCAAGCGATACTGTTATGAGAGTTAAAGAAGCTTACTTTGCATACGCAGATGAATTTGGTGATCAGCCGTGGACACTTAGCATTGGTAGAAGACCATCAACCAATGGATTTTTAGCTAACTATAGAGAAAATGAAGATTTAGCAGGCTCTCCTTTGGCACATATTACAAACATGGAAGTTAATGCAATAATGTTTCAACTTAACTGGGATCGTTTTGTTGAAGGTGCATACTCTAAATTTGTATATGGTAGAGCTCATACAGGTGTAATTGAAAATCTATATGGTGTTGGCACAGGTACTGCCGGTAGTCCTTTCAGCCCTTATGCAGAAACTGGTGATGATGATGATGATGTAGATTTCTTTGTATTTTTAGGTGATGCTTTTAATAATGGTCAGCTTCAAGTGGCATATCAATGGGCACATATTTTTAATACAAAAGGTAGGAATTTAACTACTAACGCTCCAAAAAAAGCAGCTGGAACAGCAGACTTAGGTGCAATATCTGTTAAAGTTGATGGATTAAGCGAAGATAATGAATTTCTTGAAAACACTATAGTTTTTGCATCTTATGCAATGACATATTATGATCCAAGAGAAGATTACTCTCTCCTTAACAGAACAACTACTAGTATGGGTGATTCTTACTGGGTTGGTGCAGTTTTCCCTGATGGATTTACAGAAGCCGGTAAATTTGGTATAGAGTATAACCACGGTTCAAAATATTGGACTCCAATGACATGGGCAGAAGATACAGCAATTGGTTCAAAAATAGCAGTTCGTGGTAGTGCTTATGAAGCTTACTGGAACTTCGACCTTTTTGGTGTTAAGTATCTTCCATCTCAAATCAGATACACTTATGCACAACATGACTACACTCCAAATGTTAAGTGTGCAGGATGGATTGAATCACAAAAAGTAGATATGACAGCAAGTGATTTAAGATTTGCAGTTAGCTACAGATATTAAAATATCATTTTAAATCTATGCCATAAAGGCATAGATTCTACTTCTCAAACTTCACTCCTCTAAAATATAACACCAAACTCAAATAAATCCAAATAAATCCTGTAAAATAACCTATAAATTATAATTATAATATTTATAAATCTTTCTTAATTATTATAAAAAAAAGTTATAACTGCTTACTTTTGTAACATCACAAACTATTATATATCACATTTTTATCAACTTTTGTAGTTTTTCTGATAAAATGGGAATAATTCAAAAAAGGGGAAATAAAATGAAAAGGATTATCAGACTCTCTACCATAGCTTTTTTAAGTACAACTGCATTTGCATCTACCGATGCTGACAGATTGACTGAGCTTGAAGCAAAAATTGCTAAACTTGAAAAAACTCAAGCGAAACAAACAAAAAAAATCTCAGCAGTAAACAGACTTGCCAACAAAGACAATATTAAGTGGGATATTGACTTTAGAACTACTTACGATAACTTACAATACAAAACTGTAAACGGAGAAAAATATAGCAATGATGCCTTATACTCAAACCGTTTATGGTTAGGTATAGGGTATGCTCCGGTTGATACAATGATATTTAAAGCTCAACTCTCTTTTAACAAAGCCTTCGGTGCAAACAACGGACAGCGTGGAGGTGGTTATGATTCGTTTGACTGGATTGTTAATGAAAACTTAACTGATGACACTTTAAAAGTTAGAGAAGCTTACTGGTTTTGGTATCCAACAGTTGGCGGTTTCCCACTGACTTTTAGTGTTGGTCGTCGTCCGGCAACAAATGGCTATCTTATCAATCTAAGAGATGATGACAAAGCAAAATCTCCTATGGGACATATTATAAATATGGAATTTGATGGAGCATCAACCAGCATAAAACTGGATAAGTATGTCTCTGGAAGCTATTTTAAACTATGTATAGGTCGCGGACTTACAAATGCCACTGCCAGATTTGATCAAACTGGCATAGATTATATAAAAGATGGTGGTAATACTTTAGACAATATGGATCTTATCGGTATCATCTATAAACCCTATGATGATGGTCAATACTCTCTAATGACTAATTACTATCGTGCTTTTAATGTAATTGGAAATGATATGACTAATCAAAATGGTGGAACACCTGCTGCTCCAGTTATGACTACCTATGGCGAGATGGATGGAGCGATAATCTCTGGTAAAATAGATGGCATAGGCGATGAGATAAATGACTTTTTAGATGAAATAACTATTTTTGCTTCGTTTGCATGGTCACAAACCAGACCCCAAGATAATCAAAGAATGCTTGGCTCTGCTGATAAAGAGAGTGCTACATCTTACTGGATTGGTACTCAAATGCCAAATCTTACTGGTGGTAGATTTGGTTTAGAGTATAACTATGGTTCTAAATATTGGAGACCCTTTACATACGGCGAAGACACTATGATAGGATCTAAAATGGCGGTTCGGGGTAGTGCATATGAAGCTTACTGGACTCAACCAATTATAGACAATGTTTTCTCTATGCAAGTTAGATATACTTATCTGGATTATGACTATAGTGGTTCAAATGCTTTCTTTGGAGATGGTGGGAGACCAATAAAACTAACTGACACAACAACACTCACAACAATGGGAATGGATCCTGTTGAATCTGCTCAGGATATTCGTGTCTATTTCAGATATAGATATTAAAAAATAACAAAAATATCACAGAATTATTTTAAGTTCTGTGATTATTCCTCTATAAAATTCACTTCAACTTATAATTAAAATAACTTTAAATTCTCTTATAAGCCCGTAAAATAGGCATGTG